>NZ_PYCI01000064.1:0-35670 GCF_003015105.1 Chroococcidiopsis sp. CCALA 051
GTAGAAGAAGTGTGCCGCATGGTCAGCGATTGGGAAATTTACCGTCGCAAAGACTTACCACCGGAAGTCTGGGCATATCTCAGACACGAAGGCTTCTTCGGCATGATGATTCCCAAAGAGTATGGCGGTTTGGGCTTTTCTAACTTTGCCTACAGCGCCGTGATGATGAAGTTGGCATCGCGATCGTTCACCCACACGGCGACAGTGGGAGTGACGAACTCCCTCGGACCCGCTAAGCTATTGCTGCGATATGGTACTCCAGCTCAGAAGGACTATTATCTGCCCCGACTAGCCAAGGGGGATGAAATTCCCTGTTTTGCCCTGACCGAACCCCAGGCTGGCTCAGATGCGGGTAGCATTACTTCTGAAGGGGTCGTGTTTCAAGCTGAAGATGGAAAACTATATCTGCGCTTGAATTTCCGCAAACGCTATATTACTCTGGGCGCGATCGCCACTTTAATCGGTCTGGCGTTTCGCCTTCGCGATCCAGAAAATATGCTGGGAAAAGGAGAGGATGTAGGCATTACTTGCGCTTTAATTCCAGCGGATACGCCTGGTGTGGTTTTAGGACGGCGACACGATCCGATGGGAGTTCCGTTTTACAATTCTCCGGTTGAAGGGCATGATGTCATCATCTCCATCGACCAAGTTATCGGTGGTGTAGAACAGGTGGGTCAGGGTTGGAAAATGTTGATGCAGAGCCTGGCTGCGGGTCGGGGCATCAGCTTTCCTGCTACCTGTACCGGAGTTGCCAAACTCGTAGCGCGAGTGACGGGCGCTCACGCAACAGTGCGACAGCAGTTTGGACTGCCAATCGGTCGGTTTGAAGGAATTGAGGAACCCCTAGCTCGGATTGGGGGACTGACATATTTGATGGATGCCGCTCGGACTTATACTTGCGGGGCAGTCGATCGCGGCGAGCAACCTGCTGTTATTTCGGCGATCGCTAAGTACAACCTGACGGAACTCTCGCGTCAAATTATCAATGACGGGATGGATATTCTCGGTGGTTCTGGTATCTGTCGCGGTCCCAGAAACCTACTCGCAAATATCTACATTGCTACTCCGATCTCGATTACGGTTGAAGGCGCGAATATCCTCACTCGCACGATGATGATCTTCGGTCAAGGAGCGATCCGCTGTCATCCCTACGTCTATGCCGAAGTTATTGCCCTCAAACAGTCGGATGTCTCGGCTTTCGATCGCGCCTTTTGGCATCACGTTGGTTTCATGATGCGTAATGGTTGCCGTGCCTTACTGCTGAGTCTGTCTCGTGGCTATCTCGCCCGTCCGCCTGTAACTGGAGCTACTGCTAAATACTACCGCAAACTCGAATGGGCAGCCGCGACTTTTGCTTGGCTTACCGATCTGGTTCTCTTCTGTTTTGGTGGCACGTTAAAGCGGCGAGAAAAACTAACTGGACGATTTGCCGATATTCTTTCTTGGATGTATTTGGCAACAGCTACCCTGCGCCGATTTGAGGCAGAAGGTCGCAAGGAAGATTTACCCTTTATCCGCTGGGCAGTAGAATATGCCTTAGCTCAAATTCAGCTTGGATTTGAAGGAATTTTCAGTAACCTGTCCGTACCAATTCTCGGTAGTTTATTCCGAGGACCTGTGACTTGGTGGTGGCGGCTCAATGCGATCGGTTCTTTACCATCTGACCGACTTGGCAGTGAAATTGCTCGTAACCTTCAAACACCAGGACAGCAACGCGATCGCCTCACCGCAGGTATTTATGTTCCTGTAGATCCAAATGAAGCCTTGGGACGCTTGGAAAATGCTTTTCTCCTGTCATCCCAAGCCGAACCAGTATTCAAAACTATCAAAGCTGCCAGTCGTGAAGGTCAGCTGCCGTCAGGAAAACCGGAGCAGCTAGTTACAGCAGCACGTGAGGCTGAGATAATTACTCTAGAAGAGGCTGAGCTAATTCGTGCGGCAGAAATTGCTCGTAATGAAGCAATTCAAGTAGATACATTTACACTTTTGGAATACCAACAAGGAGTAGAGGATCGACAAGAACAACTGAAATTGATGGATCGAGCGGCTTTGTTGCCTAAATAGCTGGAGGCAAAGGGGAAAAACAAAATCTGCTGTTTCGGTCGATCTAGTTTTAGAGCAGGTAGAACGCGATCTGAAGTTATGAAACCATCGCCAATGGAGCAATTGTCGCATCAACTTTTGTTTCCCACAGCCGTCTCATCAGCTTACCCTCATACCTATGTTCGCGCAAACGTTTGTTATAGCTTTCTAATACGATGGTTTCTTCATATTTCCCAACCGACATAACTAGTCGATTGGGATCTCGCATTTGATAACTATATATACTAGGCGCGCTATTGTGGGAGATACTTTTATCTGTAAATACAACATTGGGATGCTTGGTATCGACACACCAAGACATATAGTCTGAGTCTAGTTTTTTACGATATTCCCAACTCATTTTAATTCCGAATTCAACTCGTTCTAGAGCGTGAATTTGGGCGATCGCCGATATTTCTGACTCATTCAACCAATCTACATTTAGCGTTAGTAACGGAGAAACCCAAATCCCCGTAGAACGCAACCAATAATCGTATAGCTGATAATGGAACGGCATAGTTGCATAAATTTCCTATGGAAAATCAACGCGATATACCGATCTCTACCAGCCGCGATCGCGGTTTTACGGATTATTTTAAAAATTTCCTTGACAAAATACTCGACTCATGCAGTTGTGCGTGTTCCTTGGCAGGGATTGTACGGGCGGGTTTTACCTGATAGCTATTCCTGTCAGAAAAATCTGTTGTCTAAACCCGCCCCTACTAATATTTGTGATTGGATGCTAAGAACAAAAGATCGATAATTTCGCCAAAACCCAATCCAAAACCGGCTACAACTGCTAAAAATAAAAAAGTATTGAATCGACTAAAACCAGCAAATCGCATTTCTACATTTGCCAAGAATGTGATAGCTAAAGGCATGACAATAATCGGAATTAAAATCGATCGCGCCGCAGCCAAAGCAATCAACACGCACACCAAAAGCATTGCTACAATCAATAGAAATCCTTGGGAAGCAAATTTCATGATTTGCTCTAAAGCAGCAATACTCTTCCAAGATAAAGCTAATCCTACAGCTGCTATGCAGGCTCCAACAAACCAAAAGATATGGTAGGCAGAGAGATACCATCCCAATAGTGCGTATGCTAGCCAGAGGGCAACAACAGGTAGCAGAGGGATTCTATTTAGAAGTCCTGCGTTCATAATAGAGTCTTAGTGCGATCGGGAACAGGTATAAAAGTGGTAGATAGCATGGAACTACCTGCATTTTAACTAAGCATCTGCAAACCCGCTTCCTACTGTAAGAAGAGTTAATTTATTTTGGTGAGTGGCTAGTGGCTAGTAGCTAGTGGCTGAATTCTTCATCTAGTCACCAGTCACTAGTCACTGACAACTAATAACTGTTCACTCATTTCTCTGTTTGAGTGCGACGAGTAACTCCATTTGACTCGTGGTTTTGTCAGGGTTGCTGGCGGTGATGCCGATGCCGCGAATAGAGTTGATAATGGCAGTAGCTTCTGGATCGATCGCGGTGCTTAAGGGTTTACTGGCAAGTAACGACATGGTTTTATCCATATCTAAGTAGAAGTAACCTGCATTGGGTTGTATTAAAGAACCAGTTGCAGCTTTGAAAACTTCGCTACTGTCAAGAGACTTACCAGAAGGCTTGGCGATCGCCTCTACAATCGGTTCGCCCACAGCGATAAACATTGTATCTCGGTCTAACCAGCCGTGACCGACAATCGCACCTTGGGCGGGAACTTGCCATTCGGTGACGCTATTACCATTTATATTTCTGGGAACGACAGCTAAAAAGTTACTTTTAGCGATCGCATCCAGTTTACCGAGAGTCGATTCAGCCGTAGCGCGATCGCTGGTTTGAAACATTAGTGCGCCGCCAAATCCCAAGGAACCTAACATACCCTGACTAGATGGAATTGCACCAATGGCAAATTCTCCATCCATCCAGCCAAAAACATCTCGGTCTAGATCGAGATTGTAACTTGTTTTGAACGATCGCCGAGCAGAGTCCAATCCTTGCTTGACTTCCGGTAAATCTCTAGTTTGGTCAACAAACGCCGCCCAAGTACGACTGATTCCCGCACCAGTCAGTAAAGCCAGCGTATCGACGGGGAATCGAGTGACGACCTTACTAGGAGAGTTTTGATAATGTATATTGATGGCATTAGAATTTAGCTGCGCGATCGCTTTCATCCGTATTCCCATGTCATCTACACCCACACCTGCAACTACGGCTTTGACCGATTGCAACTGTGCTAAAGTTTGTGGAGGTAATCCAGCCGGATTAGTAGCCGTTAATTGTTGAACTGCACCTGCATAATCGGGTAAATAAATTTGCGCGATCGGGTTTTTGAGTTGTAAGCTTTGGGCAAAAGTGCTGTCTATATCTGCTTTGGCAGCAAACGAAGGTTCTCCTTTATAAGTATCGATCGCTTGTTCTACTGCTTGTTTGGTTGGAGCGAGAACAACACGACTATCGAGGATGCTACTGTAAATTGGTGCGCCTTGACTGGTTGATTCAGTAATTTTTTGTCCTTTGTAATCGAATTCTTTACTCGTAACTGTTTTATCGGCTTTTAGTTTCTTGCTAAAGTTCCAGGCACTCAACCCATTTTTAATTCCTAGTACCAGTAAAATATTCGATTGAGGCGATAATGTTGTTGCTTGTACTTGCTTAGCAGAACCAGGTGGTAGTAAGGCAATTGCGACGCTACCCAACCAAGGTTTGATATCTTGTTCGTAATTAATCTTAGATTTTGTTAATACTTGGCGATCGAAGTCTTGCAGGCTTTTCTCAACTAACTTTTCGGCTTCAGGAGTGCCAAATCGCTGTAACTGCGCCAAAGCACTAGAATCGGTTGAAATAAAAGCTGCCATCAATGCTTCATCTGGTACGACTTTAGCACTTGCCAAAGGACTCGCGCCACTACCAAAATTCCCTTTAAAATACCAATAAGCCGCTGCACCTCCTGCGACAATCCCGATAGCTACAACAGCAGGGAGCAAATTTGATTTTTTCGTCGGCATTTTAATTATCCTTGCGATCGCCTCTGCTCAAATTCTTGTCAATCACCTATACAAATGTCATTGTGGTAATTTCGGATAAATATTAGGAAGTAGGGAGTTGTAGGGGCAGGTTTAGCGAGCCTAGCTACAATAGAACAAAATATTCAGCAGTTAAACCTGCCCGTACAGGAGTAGGGAAAATACTAATGACAACTCGTATGAATGAATACAAGCAGCAAATTATTACAGATTTTAATTCTAGAACTAATTATGACAACGAGTTTCGCCATCGTTTTGCCAAACCTTTAATAGAATTAGCTCAACTCAAGCCAGGGCAAAGAGTTTTGGATGTGGCAACTGGTACGGGAATCGTGGCGATCGCGTCCGCTAAAATCGTAGGAGATGAAGGTCGTGTAATAGGAGTAGATATTTCTAAAGGAATGCTAGCACAAGCACGGCACAAAGCTGAGTTAGAAAAATTACAAAATATTGAATTGATTGAAGCGGACGCGGACGATTTACATTTTGATGATAACAGCTTTGATGTGATTTTTTGTTCCGCTGCGATCGCCTATCTCACACATGTTTTTTCTTCCCTGCGTCAGTGGTATCGTTTTTTAAACACAGGTGGAATAGTAGCTTTTTCCTGTTTTGCTGAAACAGCTCATACTGCATCTATTTTATTTAGAGAGAAAGCACAACAATTTGGAATTACAGTTAACAATCCCAACGAACCACTAGGTACTCCTGAAAAGTGCCAAGCTTTACTTCAACAGGCTAGTTTTCAAAATATTGAAGTTGTAACTCGACAATTCGGTTTCTACTTCAAAGATGCAGAAACAGCCTGGAACGCACATGCTAATAATGTTTACGGTTACCAGGTGTGTCAACTATCACCAGACAAATTAGCGCAGCTTAAAGCAGAATACATGACAGAGATCCATGCCTTGTCAACGGAACAAGGATTTGGGCATGATGTTAATAGCTTGTTTGTTTTTGCTCGTAAAAGTTGAGTTTGAGATTTTTCATGATTAGTAACAGTGATAATACAATTAAACTCGATCAATTTTTAAAATTAATTGGCATAGCAGCAACAGGCGGACAAGCCAAACTAATAATTCAGGGAGGTGAGGTTCTCGTTAATGGCATACTGGAGACTAGACGCGGACGCAAGTTAAGATCGGGTGACAGTGTAACAGTAGCAGAACAAACTTTTGATGTAAATTTAGACGAGATTTAAGTTTTAATTAAAATTAGGCGATCGCATTAAGACACCAACCGCAACCCCCGCGCCAAATCTTTGCACAATTGCGTTGGTTTACTCAAGTCTGGCTTAATCAAACAGTCATCCGCAGCAAAATCATAGTCTGCTACCTCCAACTTTAACGCCCACTTGGTCAATGGCAATTTTCCCCATGTCTCTACAAACTCTACAACGCCTTTGGGTCTTTTAGAGCGTTCTACATTTTGCAAAGCACAGGCAATACTCAGTTGATTAAATCCCCTAATTAAAGGATCGGGATAGGGAAATGGATCTTTTTCTCCTGCTTTGATGCGTCCAAAATACTCCAGCACACCTGAAGCTAATAGAGAAAGTATTTCTGAGTGATTTAACTTAGTCGGATCGTAGCTCATGGGTTTGATAGACCAAATGGGTCGCCCCATATCAAACCAGAGAGCGTGACTTTGCGTAACTTTGAATGTGCCACTATTTAGAGTGGACACGAGTGAGAATTTGCAATCCACAATTTGCAATTAAACACAGACCAATTACCAATTACCCATTACCACTCTTAAGTGATAACTGATAACTGATAACTGATAACTGATAACTGATTTATAAAATCCCGACTGCGTGCAATAGCCCTTTGCCAGTGATTAGCTCGATAATCAGAGCGATAAAGCCGAGCATGGCAATTCTACCATTCCAAATTTCTGCCGAGGTCGTCATGCCCCACTGCCAGCGCTCTTGAGGGTACATTTTGACCCGCTTTTTCATTTGCGACACTTGAGACAGTTTAACGCTGGGAGAATTTAAGGCTTCGATGGTTAAATCTGCCATCCCATCAATAAACTGAGTGTGAGTGTTAAGCGCTGGGACGCGACGGAAGTTATGTATACCTACTGACTCTGCAACTTCTCTATACTCCATGTCAATTTCTTGCAGAGTTTCTATGTGTTCGGAGACAAAACTGATTGGTACGACAACCATATCTTGCACCCCTTGCTGACCCAATTCTTGAATGGCATCTTCTGTATATGGTTGCAGCCATTCTACAGGACCAACACGACTTTGATAAGCTAAGGTGTATGAATTGGGGCGGTTGAGGGTCTGCATTATCAGCGCCGTACATTCCTCAATTTCTTGCTGATAGGGGTCGCCTGCTTCCTCAACATAACTTTTTGGCACGCCGTGAGCGCTAAAGAAGACATGCACTGCATCAGGGTTGGAAAACCCATCTAACTCTTGAGCAATTAACTGCGCCATTGCTTGCAGATAGCCTGGTTGCTTGTACCAAGAGGGAATGACTGTATATTCAATGCTGTTTAATTTTGGGTCTTCTAACCACATTTGTTGCAGCAAGCGGAAGCTAGAACCACTGGTGCTGATGGAAAACTGCGGGTAGAGTGGTAAAATCACCAAACGGTCAATGCCATCGCGTTTGATGCGGGCGATCGCTTCTTCGGTGAATGGATGCCAGTAACGCATCCCAATGTACATTTGAGTTGGTTGCCCTTTTTCTTCTAGTCGTGCTTGTAGCGCTTGTGCTTGGGCTTCAGTGATGCGTCGTAAGGGGGAACTACCACCTATCTGTTTATAGTTTTCTTGCGATCGCTTCGTGCGTACGGTTGAAATCCACCATGCCAGGGGTTTTTGCAGCCAGGGAAACGGCAGGCGAATGATTTCCGGATCGGCAAACAAGTTAAATAGAAACGGTCTGACATCCTCTAGTCGATCCGGTCCACCTAGATTAAGTAATAGTACTCCCACTCGACCCATAGCAGTTTTGTTACCCCAATTTCTTCAGCTTTGTTACTGATTTTAACAATACATCTTTTAACAATACATCTTTATTCAGAATATCGGTCAACAAATATTTATGAGGATTGAAATATGGCAACAATATTACGAGAATGGAGCTATCGTTATCAATGGTTTTACGATACAGTTTCTCGACTAGCGGCGTTGAGCGTCGGCGGAGAAGGAAAGTTTCGTCAACTGGCTTTGCAAAACTTAACAATTCAGCCAAAAACTCAAGTTTTGGATCTTTGTTGCGGCAGCGGTCAAGCAACTGAACTATTGGTGAAATATTCTCAAGAGGTGACGGGATTAGATGCGTCTCCTTTATCTTTGAAACGAGCGCAACACAATGTACCGCAAGCCAAATATGTAGAGGCTTTTGCCCAAAAGATGCCTTTTAGCGATCGCAGTTTCGATCTAGTTCATAGCAGCATGGCAATGCATGAAATGACAGCGGAGGAATTGCGGCAGATTTTGAGCGAAGTTCATCGCGTCCTCAAGCCAGGAGGCATTTTCACTTTGGTTGATTTTCACCCACCGACGAATTGGTTATTCGTACCTGGAATCTATCTCTTTCTGTTTTTGTTTGAAACAGAAACAGCTTGGCAGTTGTTACGCGGGGATTTAGTTGAGTTGGTGGAAGAAGCGGGGTTCGAGTTACAAAATCGCGTTCTCCATGCAGGCGGAAGCTTGCAAGCGATCCAAGCGATCGCGCGAGCCAACTAATGCACTATTACCAATTACCCATTACCAATTACCATAAAATCTGAGGGTTGCATGATGAAGCATGATGAACACAACAGGTAAAGTTTACTTGGTCGGTGCGGGACCAGGAAGTATTGATTATCTAACTGTTAGGGCGCTGCAACTGTTGAGCCAAGCAGAAGTATTGATCTACGATGCTTTAGTCGATCCGCAATTGTTAGAACTAGTGCCGTCAAATTGTCTCAAACTCGATGTCGGTAAGCGCGGCGGACAATCTAGCACCCCTCAAGCAGAAATCGATCGCTTACTAGTAGAGTATTGCCAAACAGGACAACAGATCGTTCGGCTCAAAAGCGGCGATCCGTTCATTTTTGGACGAGCCGCAGCAGAAATTGAGGCATTAGTTACCGCAGGCTGCCCATTTGAGGTTATACCTGGAATTTCTTCAGCCTTAGCCGCACCCACCCTAGCAGGAATTCCCCTTACCGATCCGGTGATGAGTCGTTGTTTTGCCATAACAACTGCCCACGAACCGGAACTTGTGAATTGGGAAGGCTTAGCATCAATTGGAACGCTAGTGTTTCTGATGGGAGGGCAACAGTTATCAGAAATAGTCAAACAATTAGTTAGGCATGGGCGATCGCCTCATACGCCAATTGCGATCGTGCGTTGGGCGGGAACCGCAAAACAGCAAGTTTGGACTGCCACCCTCGAAACAGTTGTAGCGCAAACCGATGGCTTAAACCTTTCTCCTGCGGCGATCGTAGTTGGTGAGGTCGTTGGCTGGCGCGAGTACTTGCAACCGCAGGAGAAGAGACAAGGGGGACAAGGGGGACAAGGGAGACAAGGAAGTTATTCTAGTCACCAGCCACTAGCCACTAGCCACTCTCCCCACGCACCACTTTCTAATAAAACTATCCTCGTCACCCGATCGCTAGGACAATCGAGTCAATTTTGCGATCGCCTTGTAGAGATGGGTGCGACAGCTATTGAGATGCCAGCATTAGAGATTGGTGCGCCTTCGAGCTGGATAGAATTAGATAATGCGATCGCGCAGTTATCGGATTTTGATTGGTTGGTTTTGACTTCTACAAATGGTGTAGATTATTTTTTTGAACGCTTGCTAGCTAAAGGTAAAGATATGCGGGCGTTAGCAGGGGTAAAAATTGCTGTAGTGGGACAAAAAACCGCTCAGAGTCTTCAACAAAGATACTTACAACCAGATTTCATTCCTCCCGATTTTGTCGCGGATTCTTTAGTAGAAAACTTTCCTGGAGCTTTAGTAGGTAAAAGAGTTTTGTTCCCCAGAGTTGAAACTGGAGGACGAGAGGTATTAGTCAAACAATTTACTGCCAAAGGTGCAGATGTGGTAGAAGTTGCGGCTTATGAATCTCGTTGTCCGCAGTCAATTGCACCTGAAGCATTAGAGGCGTTACAGAGTCATAAAGTGGATATTATTACTTTTGCTAGTTCTAAAACAGTCAGAAATTTCTGCCAACTCATAGCACCATATAACAACATTAATTTAGATGGAGTTTGTATAGCCTCCATTGGTCCCCAAACCTCTAAAGACTGTATCACTCATTTGGGAAGAGTTGATATAGAAGCAGAGGAATATACTTTGGATGGTCTGTTGCAAGCAATTTTAAATTGGGTAGAAAAAAGTGAGTCGTGAGCCGTGAGTAGCGAACGGATGGAAAATAATTTTGAATTCCGAATTCCGAATTCCGAATTCCGAATTATTGGTCTCACTGGTGGGATTAGCACTGGTAAAAGTACTGTTTCTCAATACTTAGCAAATGAATATCATTTACCCGTTCTTGATGCAGATATTTATGCCAGAGAAGCCGTGCAACTTGGGTCGCCAATTTTAAATGCGATCGCCCAGCGTTACGATAAAAACATTTTGCAGGCTGATGGGACGCTGGATCGCCAACAACTAGCGCGAATTATCTTTAACAATTCTACAGAAAAGCAGTGGTTAGAAAGACAAATTCATCCTTACGTGCGCGATCGCTTTGAGCAAGAAATAAATAAATTATCTGTTCCTATAGTTGTATTAGTTATACCTTTGCTCTTTGAAGCAGAAATGACAGATTTAGTTACAGAAATTTGGGTTGTTTCCTGTTCCCCTCAACAGCAAATAGAACGACTGATACAGCGCGATAATTTAACTGTAGAACAAGCACAGGCGCGAATTAACAGTCAAATGCCACTATCAGAAAAATGCGATCGGGCTGATGTTGTTTTAGATAATTCTTCTACCTTGGAAGATTTGAAACAGCAGGTAGATTTAGCGATAAAAAAATTTAACAGTTCCATTAGACCTCCTGCATGAATCAAAAAATCATGGATGTCATTCTGTTGGCGAAGCCTTCCCGAAGGGTACGCAACGCAGTGTAGTGAAGAATCTCCCAGATGTTTCGCTTCGCGTGTGGATGACAATTCAAGTATTCACGCAGGAGGTCCATTCACTAGATACAGGCAACCTCTCGAATGTAACTAGCTTTATTGATACGTTCCTTTCACGATGAGATTGATGTTGTTTGAAGCTGTTTTTCTATCGCATCACAGGCAACATTCACCCCATTTTCTGTTTGAATAATCCGTCCAATTTCTATTGCTTTGGTTGTGTAAGCGGGATTTGCTAACAACTTACGCAATTCATTTGCTACCCGCAACGCTCGATACTGCTGGCGAGGAATTGTGCGAGAAGTTCCTAAACGTTCGACCCGTGCGGCATTATCCGGCTGGTCGTGACTGTAGGGCATAATTAAGGTTGGACGACCTGCACGTAATGCTTGAGTCGTCGTCCCAATTCCTCCCTGATGCGCGATCGCACAAGCGTGAGGAAAAATCTGCGAATATGGTGC
Organism: Chroococcidiopsis sp. CCALA 051; assembly: GCF_003015105.1. Lineage (NCBI taxonomy): Bacteria > Bacillati > Cyanobacteriota > Cyanophyceae > Chroococcidiopsidales > Chroococcidiopsidaceae > Chroococcidiopsis > Chroococcidiopsis sp. CCALA 051. Next base: position 11,670 of record NZ_PYCI01000064.1, read on the forward strand.
ATAGCTAACTGCCAAAATGTCTGATGAAAGGTTCTCTGGAGGCGCATTTTTCCCAATTAACAACACAGCACGGCGGTTTAACAGCTTTGCAGCTTGAATGCTTTCCTGATAGAAGTTACCAGGAGTCATCACTGCGGCTGAACCAAGGGTAAAAACGATTGGCGGTTCACCTGCATCTAAAAATTGCTTGAGTTCCAGTGTTAGTGCCGCTCCATTTTGACTACCATCATAAAATGTCGAACCTGCGACTACTGTATTTGCAGCCCAGTCGGGTTGAGGTTTTGCCAATACAGGAGAGAATAGGGCGATCGTCAGATAAGGGGAAAACTTATCGTCAATGAAGGGATTGCCAATCAGTGCAGGTAAACCAAGTTCGCGACGAAATTGGCGAACGGGTTCAGCCCAAGACTTGCTGACAAGCTTGGCAAAGTTGATGACTCCCCGATTAGCGATCGCCCCAAAACCGCGCAACTTTGCTAAAAATGGAAATGGAGCTAATACAGGCGGATCGTAAACCGAGAAAAACGAAATTGGAGCCATTGCACTTGTTGCCCATCGTATCCCCAATTTTTCCGCCACCATCCGAGCTGCAACAACTCCTTCACCTGCAAAAATAAAATTTGCACTCTTGACACTTTGCATCAAATCTGAATACATCTCGCGTAAACTCGGACAAACCCACTTGCGGACGATATATTCTGAACCTGTCCGCACGTCCATCGCCTGCGCCATCTTTTGAGGATCGTCTATGCCATCAGGACGCATACGATGAAACTCAAATCCCAAAGCTTCGATTTTGGCTTGATATTCTCTATGCGTGGCAAATGCAACATCATGACCGCGTTGCCGTAATTCTAGCGCGATCGCAATTTTGGGATGTAGGTCGCCAAGGGAACCAATTGTAGTTACAACAATACGACTCACGATTTCGCCTCTCGGTCTGCATCAGTTGCGGCGATCTTCACGATCCCTCCCGTACCAACAATCTCCAAACTTCTCTTCGGATTAGTGGTGTTACTCTGCTTACGCTGTCACCATCTCCGACTCAATATCGGGAGACGCGGGATCGAAATGTAACACCATAATTTGCTCTGGTCGTAAACCACAAGATTCGTAAGTACGTCCGTTGCGATCGCTAAACTCGACTTCATACGCACTACCACCAGCTAGGATCTCAACCACTGTACCAACCTGTCCACGCCACAAGTTAAATTCGGGCAAATCGACTATCAATGCTACTACATCGAGCAACTTGACTTCACTTATCGCCATCCTACATCGCCTCTAGTATTACAGAGGATAACAAGTCGTTAGCCTTGGAATATCGGAATCATGTTCGACGATCCAACCACTACGAATCGTTGCACTTCTATTTTGCCATTCGACTGAAAAATCAAGAGTATAGCGTTGTCCAAATCCGTCGCATCTTCCCAATTGCGCTTCATAAGTTTTGACAACTTCGAGTAGTATTTGCCTTAAATCTTCCGCATCATCAATAGTTATGCCAAGTATTGATGAAAACAGACGAGCTTTATGTTTTCCGTTTTCATGGTTTGAGTTTAGGCAATAATCTCGTAATTTACGAATATCGACGACTGCGTTTTCCGCATTCGGAATTAGCATTACATTGCAATACTCTAGTCAACTCTTTGGCTGGCGCGCCCTTACTCCCCGCTCCTCAAGAATGAAATGGCACTGTGATTAAGGGTAAAAGAGCCAATAACAACCACAACCAAGACCAATTAAATTGCGGTTGGGTAGAAGGTGCTGATGGTTCTAATAAAGCATTGATGCGTTCGCTCAAGCGCTCTGCTTGACTAGCAGCGCTGAAGGCTACACAAAAATTCGTCATTGGCACGATCGCGGAACGCACGACTAATAACAAAGATTCTGCTAAAGTCAGCGGATCGACTTGCTGCGCCGCCCGATTATCTGCCCGCAATTCCCGCAACAGCAATAACTCTTCCCATAAAGCTTCTGTTTGTGGCAACCATCCAGTACAAGTCCGTATCCAACCTAGCCAGAAAAACCAGAAAGTATCTCGATAGTGGTAATGTGCTTGTTCGTGGGCAATGACAGCGGCTAACTGTTCTGGGGTAAGGACGTATAGCAATCCCTGGCTGACAACTAATTCCGGTCGCCAGAAGCCAACTAAAGCGCTGAACAAAATGGGAGTTGCTAAAATCCGACAAGATGCTCCCTCTACTTGCTCTTGGGGATAAGTACGAGTCTGGCTCACAGCCCGCCAGCCTTGCCACGCCAGTTTAACCCCCAGCGCGATCGCCACGATAAAGCCAATTACCGTCAGTCCGTAGCTATACCAACCTACAGACAAACCCAGCATCTTGCCTTGGGTTCCCATGCATAATACCGAGATTCCGGCGATCGCTAACATTAACGGCGGAAAAAGAAAAAACCACAGCGTTTGTTTCCAGCGTTGTTGCCAATCACCTGAAACTGATGACCAATTCTGTCGCACGTTCCAAGCTACTGCCAATGCAGCCAAAATCATGATGGTATGCATTACTTCTCCTCCCGTTGTTGGCGTGCAGCTTGAATGCGTTTAGCGATCGCATCGAGCTGTTCTAAGCTGGTGCGATCGAGACTATCGGCAAAGGCAGCTACAACATCAGGGTTGCCAACCGCCAGAAAGCGATGTAGCTTTTCATGCGCCTCTATAACTTGCGCTTGTTCCTTCGTTACCAACGGTCGCCAATAAAACACCCGTTCTTGTTTATCGCAAGCCAACCAGCCTTTTTCCGTCAGGCGGCGCAGTACCGTGGTGACAGAAGTATAGGCTAACTCTCGATCGGGATCGGCAAGAATGCGATCGTGTACGTCCTTGACAGTCACGCGATCGAGTTCCCAGACGATATTTAAAATCTCTGTCTCTAATGGACCAAGGGAAAGCTGTTTGGGACGGTAATTGGGCAGCGGAGACATAAGCTAAGTCAAAAGTCAAAAGGTAAAAGTCAAAAATTACTGATAACTGGTCACTGATAACTGATAACTGACAACTGGTTACTGCTTTCCAGGTTACACCGTCAGTGTTATCTCTCGCGACATTTTTTGTGAAAGTTTGACTTTGTGAAAGTTTGACATCTTGTCTTTTGACTGCCATTCAGAATGCAATCTAAGCTAGGTGTTCGATTCCAGCCTGCTCTTATACGAAAGGTTAAAAAGTCCTTGATTCTGGGGTGGAAGACCTCCACCCTTTTTCGACATCCTAGTTTGATGTCTTAGCTGGATTAATCTGCCGAGCCTATTTGCGAAAGAAGGAGATTGAAAGAATGCGAACGATCGCGTTAGCTTTGCTATTGGCTGTTGCTATTTGGACTCTAACTTTTCCCAATGCAGCCTTAGCAGCAGACATAGCCAACGGAGCCAAAGTGTTTAATAGCAACTGTGCTGCTTGTCATATGGGAGGAAAAAATGTGGTGATGGCGACAAAAACACTACAGAAAGATGCTTTAGAAAAATATAGTATGAATTCTCTAGAAGCAATTATCAACCAAGTCACAAATGGTAAAAATGCTATGCCTGCCTTCAAAGGAAAATTAAATGTCCAGCAGATTGAGGATGTCGCCTCTTACGTACTGGAAAAATCCGAAAAAGGATGGAGCTGAAGTCAGTTGTCAGTTATCAGTTGTCAGTTATCAGGGTGTGGGGAATTGGTAGTTGGTAATGAGTAATGGGTAATTGGTGGTTGTTGGTTGTTGGTTGTTGGTTGACCGCTCCCTTGTCCCCCTTGTCTCCCTTGTCCCTCTGCTCCCTGCTCCCTGCTTCCTCTGCCCCCCTGCTCTCCCCTCACTAGTAGCTATGTATCGAGTTGCTCTCATCTGCTGCGTCACATTTGCGGTTTTGCTGTTTCCATTAAACGCTCAGGCTCAGCCAGCAGCGAATTTTTTGGAGATGCACGACCATCAAACTAAATCTCGAACGGTAGAAGACATATTCAAACGAGGGGTATATCAAACGCTAATAGGAAAATATCGAGCCGCGATCGCAGATTTTTCTCAGGTTATTTTGCTCCAACCCAACAACGCTACAGCATACGCTAATCGAGGTTTAGCACGGGCTGCTAAGGGCGATCGCCAAGATGCATTAAAGGATTTCGATCGCGCTTTATCACTGAATCCAGATTCGGCGATCGCCTATTACAACCGAGGTTTTACGCTTTCCAAGCTCGAAGACTATCACGGTGCGATCGCTGATTTTGACCGTGCTATTCGCATCGATCCTGAAGATCCAAGTGCTTATCATTGTCGGTGTCTCGTGCGTTATAAATTGGGTGATATGGTAGGTGTAGCGGAAGATTTACGCACGGTTGCTCAAATATATTTGCAACACGGTAAACTCGATGCTTATACCAATCTGCTTGCAGAACTCAAATCTCTGCATGAACTAAGTCACCCGAAAAGGGAGCGATCGAGCGCACGAGCAGTTATCAGTTATCGTAGGGGCGGGTTTAGTCAATAGATTAACTATTAAAACAGTAGATCGGGAGTCAAAACCCGCCCGTACAGAAGTCGGTTATCAGTGACAATTTAATTCCGAATTCCGAATTCCGAATTCCGAATTCTTCCTATAAGGGAGAAGCATCAATGTAGATGCGCATTTCGCGAACGAGATCGTCTTCCATGCGAAACACGATCGCGCATGGTATTGCGATCGCTTTACAACGATCGCACATATGAGTTGTTTCCATTTGGCAAATTACAGCATCGTCAATTTCCCAAATTTCATTGATTTCAAAAGAAGTTCGGGCGCTCCGACTGAATTGACTTGCTTGGATTAAGGATGCGATCGCGGCTTTCCCAACCGCAGGTGGATGATTGCCAAATCGACATAGGGCATCTTCAGTAAAATAAGTCATGGCACTCTCTACATCCATTGCCTCGAACAACCCGATCAAACTCCTAATAATCTCTGTTTGGGTAATAGCAGCCATACTGGATCGCAATTCCATCTGAAATTAATCGAAAAGATGAAGGCTTAAGGCTAAAAGCTACAATCCTAACGCCGATCTGGTTTAGCTTGATTTCATCCTTAATTTCAAATTAAATGAAGCCCTGATTTTTTACAGCCTGAAAAAGTCAGAAGTTATCCGCACCATCTTGATTGTCTCAATCGAGAAGTCATGAATCGTCTGAAAAAGTCAGATCTACGTAGTGCGTGAGGAGAATTCGGAATTCGGAATTCGGAATTCGGAATTAAATGGTCGCTGATAACTGATAACTTTGTAGAGACGTTACATGTAACGTCTCTACACTGATAACTGCTCCCTACTCCCTGCTCCCTGCTCCCTATTTACTGATAACTGACTCAGAAAAGCTTAAACAATTAAAAAAATCTTAAACTATATAGAATTTTGAACTTTTAAGTATATAGGGGATTTGCGACTGATTTCTAGTGTAACTTAATAGAGAAACACAAAAAAATAAATACAAACTAGCGAAAAAAAACAAACATAGCCTAGAACAGTCAAAATCATCAAAGAACAAATTTTTATTAAAAAATGAACGTTGACGAAGCACTAGTAATTCTAGATGCATTTCTCGATCGGGGACTCAACGACATTCAGGAACTAGTCTTTCGCAAAGCCTGGGAAGGTCAGACTTATCCCGAAATCGCCGAAAGCTCTGACTACGATGCTAATTACATTAAAGATGTAGGTTCTAAACTATGGAAGTTACTTTCTAAAGCTCTCTCAGAAGAAGTCACGAAAAGTAACTTTCGTGCCGTCTTGCGGCGACGAGCTTCAGAACTAGGGAGCAGGGAGAATTCGGAATTCGGAATTCGGAATTCGGAATTTGGAATTCCAAATTCAAAATTTAGCACTCGTCTCTCGCCTCTCGCCTCTCGCCTTTCACCAACTACCAATTACCAATTACCAATTACCCACATAGACTGGGGCGAAGCGGTAGATATAGCAACATTTTACGGGCGGAGCGAGGAGTTAGCGACTTTAGAGCAGTGGATTAAGAACGATTCGCCTAGAGGCGACAGCTCCGCTTCACGCTGTCGTTTAGTGGCAGTATTGGGTATGGGTGGTATGGGGAAAACTGCCTTATCGATCGCCCTAGCAGAAAACTTGCAATCAGAATTTGAATATATTGTTTGGCGCAGTTTGCGTAACGCTCCGCCTCTAGCAGAATTACTCGGTGGGATCGTTCAATTTCTCTCTCATCAACAAGAAACAGCGGCGACATTATCCCAAGATCTCGATCGCTGTATCAGTATGCTGCTGGAATATTTGCGCCACCATCGCTGTTTGTTAGTACTAGATAACGTCGAAAGTATTCTGCGTGGGGGCGAACATGCAGGACAATATCGAGAAGGATATCAAGCCTATGGCGAATTATTACAACGCATTGGAGAAGTCCGTCATACGAGTTGTTTAGTACTAACTAGCCGAGAAAAACCAAAAGAAATTGTCTTGCTCGAAGGCGAAACACTACCAGTACGTTCTCTACAGTTGGAAGGTCTAAATATTGCCGCAGGACGAGAAATTTTTCGCGCTAAGGGAAATTTTGTCGGTTCCGATTTAGAGTGGCAAAGGTTAATCGAGCATTATGCTGGGAATCCTCTTGCTTTAAAGATGGTGGCTGCGGGAATTCAGGATTTATTTGATAGCAATCTAACTATATTTTTAGCAACCTTACGCACGGGAACATTAGTTTTTGATGATATCCGCGATTTATTAGAGCGGCAGATGAATCGGATATCAAAATTAGAAATAGAAGTGATGTATTGGCTGGCAGTCGAACGGGAACCAATTGCTTTTACAGCACTGCGAGAGAATGTTCTGTCCTTAGAAGCGAAGCAAAAACTACCAGAAACTCTTCGATCTTTAGGACAGCGATCGCTGATTGAGAAAACCGCTACGGGCTTTACCCAACAACCAGTTGTAATGGATTTTGCGATCGATCGCTTTATCGAACGCATATGTGGAGAAATAGTCAGGGGGGCGATCGGTTTATTTAACAGTCATACCATTCTTGAAGCGCAAGCAAAAGATTACATTAGAGATACGCAAATTCGGCTGATTATCATACCACTTGTCGATAAACTTTTAGCTCAAACAAATCTCAGTAGCCTTGTCGATCGCTTAGGGCAAATTCTAACTAATTGGCGACAAAGAGCGGCGCGATCGCCAGGGTATTTGGCAGGAAATATTTTGAACTTGCTAACTCATCTCAAGATCGATCTGCGCGGATGGGATTTTTCTAACCTCTGCGTATGGCAAGCATATTTAGCCGGACGCAACTTAAAGCAAGTCAACTTTGCCCGTGCCGATCTTGCCAAATCGGTTTTTACCGAAGATTTAAGCGTGACTCCAGCCGTAGCTTTTAGTCCCACAGGCAAGCTATTAGCAACAGGAGATGCTGATGGAGCAATTCGGCTATGGCAAGTTGCAGATTGGAAAAAACTGCTGACTTTGAAAGGACATACAAATTGGATCTGGTCGGTTATGTTTAGTCCTGACGGTAGTGTTTTAGCGAGTGCCAGCGATGACAAAACAGTTCGTTTGTGGGATACCCGTAGCGGTGAATGCCGTTGTATTTTGCCACATACACATCGCATTTGGTCAGTGGCTTTCAGTCCCGACGGCAAAACTATAGCTAGTGGGAGTGAAGATAGTACTGTCAAGCTATGGCATTGGCAGACAGGAGAATGTTACCAGACTTTGTTCGGACATACGAACTGGATTAGAAGCATCGCCTTCAGTCCCGATGGCAAAACCCTAGCTAGTGGTAGTGTAGACTGTACCGTGCGATTGTGGGATGTTGGCACGGGAGAGTGTATCAAAACTCTACAGGGACATACAACTCAAGTCTGGTCAGTTGCCTTTAGTCCCGATGGCGAGATGCTCGCTAGTAGTAGCGATCGCACTGTCAAGTTGTGGCAAACTAGCACGGGGGAATGTCTGCGGACTCTATGCGGACATACAAACTGGATCAGGACTGTTGCTTTTAGCTCTGGGGGAGATATAGTAGCCAGCGGCAGCGAAGATTATACAATTCGACTCTGGGACGTACAGACGGGAGAATGCTGTCGGACGCTGGCGGGACATACAAATTGGATTAGATCTGTAGCTTTTAGTCCTGACGGCAAAACCTTGGCTAGCGGTAGCGGCGACCACACGATCAAGATCTGGAATGTCACGGATGGAAAATGTATCAAAACCCTTCAGGGTTACACTAGCCGCGTCTGGTCGGTTGCTTTTCATCCCCGTCCGCTAGCCTCACATCCAACCGGAATGCTAGCTAGCGGTAACGATGATAAAACCGTGCGATTGTGGAACGTCGAAACAGGAGAGTGCGATCGCACGTTACACGGTCATGGTAATAGAGTTTGGGCTGTTGCCTTTAGCCCTGACGGTCAAACCATAGCCAGCGGTAGCGGTGACTATACCATCGGGCTTTGGAATGCTTCAACTAGCGATCGCTACAATACGATCCAAGCCTACAGCGGAGTCAGATCCCTGGCTTTTCACCCCAACGGCTACATTTTGGCTGGTGGCTGCGATGACTATACGGTGAGGTTATGGGATATCCTCAGCGGCAAAACCCTGCATAAGTTGCAAGGGCATACCAACCGAGTCTGGTCAGTTGCCTTTAGTGTAGATGGCAACTTTCTAGCTAGCGGTAGCGACGACCACACAATTAAGTTGTGGAATACTGAAACCGGAGAGTGCCACAACACGTTACAAGGACATGACAATTGGGTGTGGGCAGTTGCCTTCAGTCCTGACGGACAAACCCTGGCAAGTGGTAGCGGCGATCGCACAGTCAAGTTATGGGATTGGCAAACGGGGAAATGTTACCAAACTCTCCAGGAACATACAAGCCGAGTTTGGTCAGTTGCCTTCAGCCCTGACGGGCAGACTGTAGCAAGTGGCAGCAGCGACTATAGCATCAAGTTGTGGAATGTCGAAACTGGTGAATGCAGACATACTCTCCAGGGACACACCGATTTAATTTGGTCGGTTGCTTTCAGTACTGACGGACAAATTCTTGCCAGTGGCAGCCAGGATGAGACGATTAGACTATGGGATGCAAATACAGGCAAATCTCTCAAGATATTGCGGGCGCAAAGACCCTATGAAGGGATGAATATTGCTGGCGTAACTGGTTTAACTGAGGCAGCGATCGCCACTTTGAAAGCTTTAGGAGCAGTGGGATAATCAGTGAGTCGTGAGTGGCTAGTGACTGGTGACTAGTGACTCGAAAAGAGTCCAGCCACTAGCCACTAGCCACCGATAACTGTTATTCTCCTGCCGCTATTCCTTCGCGACGGGGATCGGCTCCACCGACTAGACCTTTTTCGGTACGGACGATCGCATGAGAACCGCTGATTTGTTCTACAATTTGTACGGAATGACCGATCGCCTCTAAGCTTTGCTGAAGGTTAACAAGATTTGTATTTGCTTCTAGTTCCGTTGCCCCGTCGCGATTGCCATAATGGGGTAGGGATACTGCTTGTTGGCTGTCTAAGTTCCAGTCTAAAACGGCAATTAATGCTTGCGCGACGTAGTTGATAATTCTAGCACCGCCAGCCGAACCAACTGCCATCACCAGCTTACCCTGGCGATCGAATACCATAGTGGGAGCCATCGAACTTCTAGGGCGCTTTCTCGCTTCTACCCGATTGGCGATCGCTTTTCCATCGGGTGTTGTGGGTGAAAAAGAAAAATCTGTGAGTTGATTGTTGAGTAAAAAGCCCCGTACCATCAATCTAGAGCCAAAAGTATCTTCAATACTGGTGGTCATAGAGACTGAGTTGCCATTGCGATCGACAATTGTTGTATGGCTGGTTGAGGGAAATTCGATCGCATTATCTTGTCCCCAGACTAACTTTTGTGGCGATCGCAATTCGCCTGGTTCGGCATCGGTTAAGGCGCGTTGAGGATTAATCAGCTTGGCGCGATTATTCAGATATTCGGGATCGATTAATTCATTGACTGGTACGGGAACGAAATCAGCATCAGCCATATATAAGCCTCGGTCGGCAAAAGCTAGCCGTCCTGCTTCGGCAAATAAATGCGCTGCTTGGGATGATTCTGGTTTGAGGGTAGATAATTGAAAGTTTTCCAGCATACCGAGAATCTGCAACACGGTTAAACCACCAGAACTAGGTGGTCCCATACTGCACACTTTGTAAACTCGATAAACTCCACATACAGGCGATCGCTCTTTGGCTTGGTATGTTGCTAAATCGTCAGTTGTTAAGTCGCCTGCTACGGTAGCTTTTTGGACTGTATTCGCAATGTCTCTGGCAATTTCACCCTGATAAAAGGCATCAGCACCGGAATTCGCAATCCGGCTCAATACCTCAGCATAAGGACGATTGACGAGAATTGTCCCCACAGGTTTAGGCGTGCCATCCGCTTGATAGAAATAGCTGCGAGCTGGTTCTAGGCTTGGTAAATACTTTTCTTTGCTGAGGCGATCGTACAATAAAGGCGAGATGGGAAAGCCCTGCTGCGCCAGTTGAATTGCGGGTTGAAATAGTTCTCGCCAAGGCAACTTACCATGTGCCTTGTGTACCATTTCCAGCATCCTGACTACTCCAGGTACGCCGACAGACTTTCCACCTACAACCGCATCGTAAAATTGGAGTGGCTTGCCATCTGCATTCAGAAAACGATCCGGTCGAGCCGCTGCTGGAGCCGTTTCGCGACCGTCATAAGTGCGAACTTGTTTGCGTTTGGCATCGTAATAGGTTAAAAAAGCCCCGCCACCAATTCCAGAATACTGCGGCTCAACTAAACCTAGTACCATTTGAATGGCGATCGCCGCATCAACAGCACTACCTCCCCGCCGCAGAATATCACTACCTGCTGCCGCTGCTAGCGGGTGAGCTGCCACTGCCATATACTTTTGAGTGCGTACAGCTTTGCGAACCGCGCGATCGTTGCTAATTACTGGTGCAACTCGCTCTTGTCCTACAGTTGGAGATACGATGGTACTGAAGACAAGGGCTAGTAAACCAAAGTAGAGGCAAAATCTATTTGCTTTCATCAGTGTAATTCTACTTCTCGTTAGCAGGATACCATCCTGCCGGAATTACTTCAAAATTCCATACATCTTTGAAAATATACATTTGTTCTATTATTTTCTCAGGAGCGAGAGTTCCTTTGTTACCTGCTTGCCAATCTTGCCGATCGAGGGTTCCCATTACCAAATACTCATTACCAATGAATTCAGGATGAGATTGGCTAAAGCTAATAGCTAACAATGATTCAATTTCCTGTTTTTTAGTGATGATGAGATCGCAATTTGGGCAATATCTACATTGTTTATTGAGTAAAAAAAGTTGATGTGGATCGATATGAATGACTAGGGGAATTTTACGAATTTTAGTTTTTGTTTCACATTTAGGGCATTTCGTGAAGGCGGAGTCTTCATAGGGATTCAGAAAAAACTTATGTCGTTTTCTAGGCTTCACCCCTTTAGATTTATTAGAGCTATTCCTTGGCATATTACTAATCCTTCTCTAACAACTAATGAGTAGAGGGAGTTATTAAGCAATGTCGGGAGGAATTTGATTGAAGGGACTAGCGGGAGTCGATCGCGGTTGCATTTGCAGCTTTATTAACTTTTGCAATTCTCTCCGTTGGATATCCGTTCCCCGATTTAGATCTCCTGGGGTATCGAAGAAAATGATACTGTCTACTGTTTCCAGGGCAAAAAGCTGAAATAATATGTGAGTGACGGGTAAGGGTGAAGCGACAATTTCCGGGTCTTGTTCCGAGACTGCTACAGCTGACACATCTGCAAGCGTAGGGAAAGCGTAGATAACGCGCTTGGTCACTTTTGGGTTGGCGCGATCGCTTAACGTAGTGACTACCCAGTCTCGATCTAAGTTTTGCAAAATATAGTATTCTAAATGGCGCAGCCTGCCAGCAAGCAGTACCAATACAGGAGCGACAGCAGCAACAACTTGCGGAGTCACGCCATCTTGAGGCGCTTCGTCAATCAGGACTTTAATTTGTCGGTCTAAATCCATATGACACAAAAGCTGCTACCATCACCCTGAGTTTACCCCATTTAGGCAGCAGGGAGTAGGGAGCGCACGAGCAGGGAAAGAAATGTGGTTTCTGACTCGTGATTTGTGACTTGCGATCGCAAATAGGGGATGCATCGATCGCATCCCCCACTTTGGCTAAACTTAATTAGCTAGGCTTATTGGTAGTACTTCAGCTCTGCTTCCAATTGGGAAGTCAAGCGATCGTCACCCTTGGCTCTGGCAGCTTGCAAGCGCCGTTCTAAGCTTTCCAAAATATTCGAGCGATGAACTCTTGCTACCTCTTTGTAGCTTGGCTTTCTACTTGCATTCATGGCTATTTACTCCTTGCTTCGATCTTTTTCTAGCCTTCAGTACCTACTTCTGATGCTGTGCGTTGTAGCATGGACTGCTGGCGGTTGTGTTGCTTCTGACGATTCAAGCTCATTAACAATCTTGCTTGCGCAGAAACAGACACGCGATCGGAGTTAGATTGAATACCAATATTGTTAGATTTCATATTCGCCTCTTTCTTGTTGTTGTGTTACGAATGAGGCGCGTTCCTTCGAGAGTTTTTCTCTACTTCCGTCCCTCCACTGGAGAGATGAACGATTTATCCTTTACATTCATTACAATATCAGCCATTTTTCTCATTTGGGTCTATCTGAGGACGGAATGAATCATAAATCTAAATAAGTTAATGTAACTTAAACTACAAAATATTCAATTTTGCTAATTAATTCTATAGCAGCAGCAGAGGGCAGAAAGCAGAAATCAGAAGGAAATACCTTGCGTTTCAAAGGTAAGAGTTAACTTTGAGGTCTTAACCTTCTCGCGCTTTGCTAAAAAATTTGTCAGGGTAAGTTGACGAGAAACCTTTGTACTACCCGGAATAACTCGGTAAACCTGCCTCTATGATGAAATTGGTTAGGGCAGGTTTTCCCGCAATTTCTGCGATACTACCCGAATAACTCGGTAAACCTGCCCCTACAATGGATATTTGAATTTTTAAATTCTGTTTCGTGTCTCCTATTTTCTGTTTCCTATCTCCTTTTACTGTGACAAGTTATACTAAGTATGGCTTTCATCCTCAGCAACCTATGGACGGTGAAACAGCATTGGCATGGGTGGATAATCTCATATTGACCAAAACTGGCGAAGGGTTAAATTCTCTACAAAAACAGATTCTTCAGCAGGTTTGGCAGGGACATAAATATCCTGAAATTGCAGCCTACTGCGGCTATACAGAAGGACACGTTAAAGATGTTGGTTCTCATCTGTGGCGCGTACTGTCTCAAACTTTGGGAGAGAAGATTAATAAGATTAACTGTCGTGCAGTTTTAGAACGATGTCTGCGTACATCAAAAGATCGGGGAAATCTGTCAATTTTAGCCCCCCTTGTGAAGGGAGATTGGGGGGATCTGCACGCCAAGCCAAATTTCGTCGGCAGAACCGAAGCGATCGCGCACCTCGATCGCCTGGTAAGTTTGGATAGTAAGGCGATCGTCATTCAGGGTGAAGGCGGATTGGGAAAAACCACCCTAGCACAGCAATACTTGCAATCCCAAAATTTTGAAGTGGTGCTAGAACTGCTAGTAGCAAAGGAAACGCAGAACCTGACTTCTGCTGAACGAGTCGTAGAAGAGTGGTTGAAACAAGACTTACAAGAGGAACCAGGCTTAGAATTTGGCGTAACTTTAGATAGACTCAAACGCCATTTACAAATGCGACGGATAGGGGTGTTAATCGATAACTTAGAACCTGCATTAGATCGCCAAGGACGTTTAATTGCGTCTCATCGTAGCTATGTAGAGCTGTTTCGGATTTTAACCGATCCGAAAGTACAATCCGCGACTTTAATTACAAGTCGCGATCGCCTGTGCGAACCGAGTTTAAATGTAGAACACTACCGTTTACCTGGTTTAGATCTTCCAGCATGGCAGCAATATTTTAGTTATCGTCAAATTGCAATTGACTTACCAACAATCCAACAGATGCATCAAGCCTATGGTGGTAACGCTAAAGTCATGGGAATTCTTTGCGGTACAATTCAAGCAGATTTTGCAGGTGATGCGATCGCGTATTGGCAAGAAAACCATACCGATCCCTTGGCTGTCACCGATTTGAAGAATTTAATTGCCAGTCAATTTCACCGTTTGCAAACACTCGATCTGCCAGCCTACCGCTTATTGTGTCGCCTGGGGTGTTATCGCTATCAAGATGTGGCAAAGATTCCTACCCAAGGAATTTTAAATTTATTGTGGGACGTACTACCTCAACAGCAACGACAAATTATGACAGCTTTACGCGATCGCTGTTTAGTTGAATTTCAACAGGGGGAATACTGGCTGCATCCAGCAATTCGTGCTGAGGCGATCGCGAGGTTGCGTGCTAGCGATGAATGGATAGTTGTGAATTGTAAAGCCGCAGAATTTTGGACAGATAGCGTAGCAACAATTGACACCATAAAAGATGCTTTACAAGCTCTGGAAGCATACTATCACTATGTCGAAATTAACGATTTTGAATTAGCTGCTAGAGTTATTCTTAAAAGTAGAAACAATCAGTGGGGACAGTTTTTACCTCTGGGTGGAACCTTGTATAGAATGGGTTTAATTCAACCCGTTTTGGGGGCGATAACTCAAATCCTCCAAAATGTACAATCCACTCCTTGTTTGGGAGAATTATATAATATTTTAGGAGATTTATATTGGACTGCTGGTAAAATTCACGCAGCGATAGAATGTCAAGAGAAAACTATCAGTTTAGCAACTCAATCATTGAGACCTTTAGAGTTTAGTCAAGGCGATCGCTACAAATTATATTACTTAAAAATGCTAGAAGTAGATTCCTTACTCAGTATGGGATTGTACAATATAGATTTGTGGGAATTAGAGATAGCAGCCGAATTATTTCAGCAAGTCATAGTTCTAGCTCAAAATACAACTCATCATCGCTGGGCAGAAAAAGCTAGCGTATGTTTAGCTTTAGTCAATTCTTATTTAGGCGGGCATCAAACAGCATATAACCTAGTCGAACCGATTTATGACTCGATTATGTCTGAACTAAATAATCAAAGTGGCAGCTTTGCTTATTTTGTGCAAATCCTCGGTCAAACTTATATCAATTTAGGTAATAGAGAAAAAGCGCAAGAGATGTTTTTTCTTTCCCTAGCTGATGCCGAAAAAAGCCATTATCGGCAAATTAAAGCAAAAACACTAAACGGACTTGCTGAGAGCGATCGCCAGCAATCTTTATTTAAATTGGCTATAAATAAACATATAGAAGCAATCGAAATTTTAGAGCAAATTGGTGCAAAATGCGATCTAGCCGAGGCTTATTTTCAGTTGGGATTGACTTATGTAAAAATGAAAGATATTGAGAATAGTAAGCGAAATTTAGAGCGATCGCTACAGCTATTTACTCAGATGAATGCACCACGGCAAGTAGAAAAAGTATTGCGAGCGAAAATCGACGCATAGAATTTGCTCGTACTAATTCCAATGAATATCCCCCTTCACGAGGGGAAAATTGTACAATTCTTAGCCCCCATTTTTAAGGGGGGTTGGGGGGATCTTCCGTAGTGCAGTCTTAACAAGATCGTATCAGTTTGGGGCTACACACTCACACATCGTTCCGTTTCACGCGCTGCAACAACCAGTACCAAACAAAGAGCCGATATAGCTTTTTGCCACTCTTGCCTAACCTGCAAATCTTCCACACCTTCAAACATTCCTACCAGAGAAGGAACAGAATGTTCCATCGCCAAACGAGAAACTGGACGATGAAGTTCTACTAAGCGCGATAGACTTTCTTGATTATTGACAAAACCAATGACCCATTTTGTTGTATGCTCTGGACTATCGGGAACGCGCTTCACACCCAACTGTGTTTGCAACCAATGATAAAAAGGAGGTAATCGCTCGGCTAAAACGCTACCAGCGATCGGTAAAGTTTGCTTTAGTAACGAAACATCTAAGCTATTTAACTGTTGTTGTAATTCGGGAGAATTTAGACATTCAGTAAGAGACTGGGAGAGTAAAGCTTTTAAGCGATCGCGAGACAAATCTAAGTGTTGGGCAAATGTTTCTAAAGTAGGCTGCATCATTTCAAATCTAAAGTCCAAAAACAACTAAATACTTCCTGAGATGAGATAGGATTTCTATGTATTCCTCTCAACTCATCACGTTACCAATTTGCCAGGAATACACGGTGATGTCTTTGAGGTAGCTCATAGAAGGACTGGAGATGAGAAGGAAGCCGGGGAAGTTGGGGAAGAAAAATGACTGTTGAGTGCTGCCTTCTGCCTCCTGCTTTCTTGCACTAAATAGAAACTTGCACTAAAAGCGATCTCAATCAGAGAATAAGAAAAGCAACAAGCACGAGGAGACTTCAGTGAGTCAGGGATTCGATTACGATTTAGTCATTATTGGCGCTGGGGTAGGCGGACATGGAGCTGCCTTACACGCGGTCAGTTGTGGCTTAAAAACAGCTATTATTGAAGCAGCTGATATGGGCGGAACCTGTGTCAATCGCGGTTGCATTCCCTCTAAAGCACTGTTGGCAGCATCGGGACGAGTGCGGGAATTGCGCGACGCACACCATTTAAAAGCACTGGGTATTCAAGTAGAAAATGTTGGGTTCGACCGTCAGGCGATCGCCAATCATGCATTAAATTTAGTTAGTAAGCTGCAAGGTGACTTGACAAATAGCCTCAAACGTGTGGGAGTTGACACGATTCGTGGTAGGGGAAAAGTTGCGGGACAGCAGAAAGTCACGGTGACTAGCGATAGCGGCGACAAAACAATTACTGCTAAAGATATTATCCTTGCCCCTGGTTCCATACCCTTCGTTCCCCCAGGAATTGAAATTGATGGCAAGACTGTATTTACCAGCGACCAAGCCGTTAAGTTGGAATCCTTACCTCAATGGGTAGCAATTATTGGTAGCGGCTACATCGGCTTAGAATTTTCCGATGTTTACTCGGCTTTAGGCTGCGAAATTACCATGATTGAAGCCCTAGACCAATTAATGCCAGGGTTCGATCGCGATATTGCTAAAATTGCCGAACGAGTTTTAATTACTCCCCGCGACATTGAAACTTATGTCGGCATTTACGCCAAGAAAGTTATCCCTGGTTCCCCAGTTGTCATCGAACTGGCAAATTTCAAAACGAAAGAATACGTCGATACGCTGGAAGTAGACGGCTGCTTAGTTGCCACCGGACGCATTCCCGCCACAAAGGATTTAGGTCTAGAATCTGTAGGCGCAGAACTCGATCGCCGTGGTTATATTCCCGTCAATGACAGCATGGCTGTATTATCTGGCGGCGAACCCGTACCTCACTTGTGGGCAATTGGCGACGCGACAGGGAAAATGATGTTAGCTCATGCAGCATCCGCTCAAGGAATTGTTGCAGTCGAAAATATTTGCGATCGCCAGCGTCAAATTGATTATCGCAGCATTCCCGCCGCTGCCTTCACCCACCCCGAAATTAGCTATGTTGGGTTGACAGAAACCGCAGCAAAGGAATTAGGAGAAGCGGAAGGATTTACCATCAAAACCGCCAAAACATACTTTAAAGGCAACTCCAAGGCGCTAGCAGACGGCGATGCAGATGGAATTGCCAAAGTCGTCTACCGTCAAGATACGGGGGAAGTCTTAGGAGTCCACATCATCGGTTCCCACGCCTCCGACTTAATCCACGAAGCCTCAGCTGCGATCGCCAATCGTCAATCAGTCCACTCCCTCGCCTTCCTGGTTCACGCCCATCCTACCCTTTCCGAAGTTTTGGATGAAGCGTACAAACGGGCAGTTCATGCTTAATTACCTGGGGCGTGAAATACTTCCGACTTCCGCGCAAACGCGACTCTTGTAAGGGCGGGTTTAGCAGATAGATTCCCAGCCAAAACTAGAAATTTTTGGTCAAAACCCGCCCCTACGACTCCCTACTCCCTACTCCCTACTCCCTAGTGATGCAAATCCGCCGTCGTCCGCCAAATCCGTCTATTGAGATTAGTTATTTGAGCTATCAGGTATCAGTTCCAGGTGCAAAGCCGCAGCATATTTTAGAAGAAATTGTGTGGCACAAAGAGATTGAAGTCGATCGCTTGCGGGAAAAACTACCGTTAGTAGAGTTACAAAAGCAAGCCTTAACTGCACCCCCAACTCGCGATTTTATAGCTGCTTTACGTCAAGGTAAGACTTCTCCAGCAGTAATTGCTGAGGTGAAAAAAGCTTCTCCTAGTAAAGGCGTATTGCGAGAAGATTTCGATCCCGTGGCGATCGCGCTTTCCTATCAGCAAGGTAATGCTAGCTGTATTTCGGTACTTACAGATAGTAAATTCTTTCAAGGCAGTTTCGATTATTTAGAACAGATTCGCGCTGCGGTAGATGTACCTTTGTTGTGTAAAGATTTTATTATCTATCCCTACCAGATGTATCTAGCACGGTTACGGGGTGCTGATGCGGTGTTGTTGATTGCTGCAATTTTGAGCGATCGCGATTTACAATATTTCATCAAAATTGCCAAAGCTTTGAAGTTAGCCGCTTTAATCGAAGTCCATACTCTAGAAGAACTCGATCGCGTTTTGGCTTTAGATGGCGTGACTTTGGTAGGTATCAACAATCGCAATCTGGAAAACTTTTCTGTCGATTTGCAAACAACCAGCCAATTATTAGCTGTACGTCAGCCACAATTAAAACAACGAGATATTTTAGTTGTCAGCGAGTCGGGAATTCACGCGCCAGCCGATGTAGCTGTAGTCACTCAAGCAGGTGCAGCAGCAGTGCTAGTTGGCGAGTCCTTAGTCAAACAGCCAGAACCAGGGAATGCGATCGCTTCCCTGTTAGGATGAGTGGTGCGTGGTGTGTGGTGCGTGTAAAACACTTTTGACTTTTGACTTTTAACTTTTGACTTTTAACTAGTGAATCGTGAGTAAAAGATGGGAAAGATAAAGGTAGTAGAAGAGGATTCCTCCTATCTTTCTCCTCTTTCCAAGTTACGAATTACGAATTACGAATTAGGAATTAACTTATGATTCCCCTTCCTTCTCCAATTCACTACGAAGCCGTATTGCAGTTATTAGAACAGCAAACATTACCTATTGTTAGGCAAGATCCTCTTTTAGCAGAGCAAGTGCAACAATTGATTATTTCTTTACGTAAAGCTGCGGCTCAACAAAAGCAACTAGAAGCCAGTTGTCAGCAAGCTCATGTAGATTATGAGTTTCGTTGGTCTTTAAATCAAAGCGAATCTGAGCTAGCTACTACAGAACATTCTACAGTTTCATAATTTGACTTTGTAAAGTCAGCTCAAGACCTCTAAAGCGCTTGCCAAACTTTGACAAAATAACCGCCATATCCGCCGCGAGGTTTAATATAAGCGATCGTTTGATTATTAGCACTGATAACTAGATAATGTATTTCATCTTTTGGGAGGGAATGTAGCTTATTCCCACTAGATAAATCCCAGATAATAATACCATTTTTACCAGATGTGACCATTACTGAGCTATCCGAGCTTATAGCTTCTATTGGATGCAAGCGCCATTCAAATGTATTAATTTCTTTTCCTGTTTTGATACCCCAATGCGTAATTGTATCATTGGAGTTGATAGTAATAAGAGTCTGCTTAGCAGGAGTAAGAGTTAGAGCTTTGAATGGTTTTGTCAGCGCTTTAAAACTACGTAGTTCTTTGCCTGTTTTTAAATCTCGTAGCGTTATCGTAAGACGAGAGATTTGCTGTCTAGAACGTAAATTCCACAATGCGATCGTGTTATTTAACTGACTGATAATAATTTCTCCATCTGAGCTAGTAGCAATAAATTTTTCTGCTTCTGAAGGAGATGTAATAATAGATATTGTTTGTCCTGTTTCTACATCAAACATCTTGGCAATTTCGGGTGAGAAACAAACAAGAGTTTGTCCGTCAGGAATAACGGTAATCAAACCCGCGCTATCTTGGAATGCATGTATCTCTTTTTTTGTGATTATGTCTCCTACTACAATTTCATAACCCGTATTCCAAAAAAGGTGTCTTTTATTTGGACTGAGAGCGATTTTGCCAACACGGGAAAAGCCGTCTCCAGTATCGAATCCACCAATTGACTCTCCTGATTTCAGGTCATATACGCCAATACCTGAATCATCAAAAGTCCAGTCATCAAATTCACTATAAGCAAGAACTGTGCCATCAGCACTGAGAGCCATTGTTTCGATACACCATGTGGTATCCCAAGTATGAGAAAGAGTAAATTTTTTTAAGCACTGAAAATTTCTTGTCATTAAACCTTTTACATAAATATTTAGTGATATCAATTCTATTTATTTTTGCATAGATTCGACCTCTTCTAGCCCCCCTTAAAAAGGGGGGTTGGGGGGATATTCTCCGCCGTAGTCACAAAGAATTGATATATTAGGTAAATTCAATCTACTTACTATCAATCTCCCCGCGCACCAAAATCACCGTACTATCTACCCGATTAGCAATTTGAGCAGGAATATTACCTTTAATCGCATTTTGCAACATTCCTTCTCGGCTTGCACCCAACACCACAACATCAAAATCTTCAGACTTAACTAAATTAATTAAGCCATCCGCAACAGAACTCGATACGACTGGTACAGCGGTGACTTTGCCTGATAATTGTCGATATTTAACTAAGTAACGAATTGCTTGTTGCAAAACGCTCAAATCGGGTTTTGCTTCTTTGGATTCAAACACCTGACACAGATGAATCTCCGGTTGTTCTCCCAGAGAAACTAGCGGTGGTAAAAGTTTAATCGCTACTTTCGCATTGGGACCACCCGCCATCGGGACTAACCAACGATCGTAATTTGGAATTCGGAATTCCGACTCCCGTACGGGCGGGTTTGGAAACCCGCCCCTACCGACTCCTGACTCTTCACCAAATTTAACCAATACAACATCGCAGGGTGCTTGACGGATCAGGGTGTCTACAACATTGCCAAAAATTCGCCCAGGAGTGATGGTGTTACCTTTCCATCCCATCAATAAAATATCGATGTGTTGTTCTTTAATTGTCTCTAATATTGCTTGAGCAGTGTCGTGAGCTACCCGAATTTGAGTATGAACGGGAATTTTTTGCTTTTTCGCTATGACTTCGGCTTGACGGAGTAACTTGCGGCTTTTCCCCGTCCGCACGGAAGTTTCTGCGGGGGAACTGCGGCGAGAGACGAGGATAACTTGAATGCACTCTAATTCGTAATCGCGATCGCGGGCAATTGCCGCAGCCATTTGTAACAATAATTCTGCCGTTTGGGGGTTAGCGATCGGCACTAAAATTCTGCCGCGTCCGGTGCTGGGCGATCGCGTCTGATAGACTATGTAAGATGGTTCTGGTTGCGGTCCCGTCTGTTCCGTCTCTCCGTTGAGTTTGTCGGCTTCAACGCGGATAATATCGGCACGGGTAATAATGCCCACCATTCGCCGATTTTCCACTACAGGTAAGCGGCTGAGTTGGTAGCGATCGAGCAAATACAAGACATGGGCGAGAGTTGCGTGAGGACTGACAGTGACGGGTTGGGGAGTCATCACCTCGCTAATTGGAGTATCCCCAGGTAAGGGGCGATCGCGAATTTTGGCTAAATCAGTTTGGGTGATAATTCCGACTAACTTACTATTATCAACTACGGGAAAGCCGCGATGGTGAGAGCGAGAAAACGCCTGTACAGCCTCATCTAGCGTCATCTGCGCTCCTAGAGTTTCTACCCGGCGTTGCATCACGTCTTCTGCTGTTAACTCAGCCAGAAAGCCCTTGGGTGTGGCTGCTGATTCTAAGTTAATCCCTTTTAGTTGCAAAATCTTATCGTAGAGCGATCCAGGTGCTAATCGTTCGGCGATTAGGTACGCCGTTACCGAGCCGATCATTAACGGTAAAACCAAGTTAAAATCGGTGGTCATCTCAAACACGATCGCGATCGCTGTAATCGGAACTTTAGACACTACGCTAAAAAATGCCCCCATCCCTGCTAAAGCGTAGGTAGCAGGAGAACCAACGCCCAATAATTGAGTTTCTGTCAACCCGACTAAATAACCCAAAGCCGAACCGAGAATTAGACTGGGGGCAAATAATCCTCCTGGCGCTCCCGAACCAAAAGCGACTAAAGTGAGAATAAATTGAGAGAGAAAGGCGATCGCGGCTAATTCTAAACTGGCATCTCCAGTAATCAGAAATTCCCTCAAACCACTATTATCGCGAAAGGTAGGGGGTAAAAGGGCGATCGCAATACCGGAAATTAACCCGGCTAAGGCAATCCGTAGGGATAAGCTAACGTGCAACTGGCGATAAAATTTTAAACTCGCAATGATGCCACGATGAAAGAGAGAACCTAGCAACCCTGCCAAGATCCCCAGTAACAAGAAAAATGGCAGTTCAATTAACGAGAATGAGGTTGAGTGGGCAGTCAATACCAAACTCAAATCCAGGCTGCGACCACCTAAAATCCGCGACACGACCGCACCGATAAACGAGGCGAGGATCGCCGTTCCTAAAGTCAAACTAGACAAATCGCGGAGTAATTCTTCAACCACAAACAAAACCCCCGTGATGGGGGCATTAAAAGCAGCGGCTAATCCCGCACCTGCACCTGCGGCAATCATCTGGCGGCGATGGTCGGGAGATGTGGGAACCCAACGGCTAAATTGGGCGGCTAAGGCTGCACCTATATGCACGGTTGGTCCTTGTCTGCCTACGGTCAACCCCGAACCAATTGCTAATGTTGAAGCGAGTAACTTGACCCCAGCAGTCCGCCATGATATGTCTGTCGCAGCGTTGGCAAGTACTGCCTTAACGTGAGGAATACCGCTACCGCTTGCTTCTGGGGCTAACCGTTCCACCAGCAAACCAGACAAATATCCAAAAGTCAGACCAAAAGATGGCAGCAAAATCCAGGCTGGAAATAGGTTGGATTGATGGACTCGCATTGCGCCGAACCAGCCAGAACCAGCTTTCAGCAATACCGCAGATAAAGCGGCGACTAAACCAATTAAACAAGCTTCGGCGATCGCGCTGGTGCGGCGGGGACGCATCCAGTGGCGCAAGTATTGGCGGAGGGCAGGCATCAGGGGCTAGAGTCTAGAGGCAGAAGGCTAGGAAATATGTAACTGTAGGGCAAGTATTGCTCGCTATCTATTAGCCACACATCATTTGCTACAGGATGCCACAATTCGTCATAATTTGAGACAAAATCTTTAAAGGTTTTCTAAATAGTTGCGCGATCGGCAATCCATCAAGTAAGCCAAGACTGCCATCCCGACCAATTTTGAACTGAATTAGCAATCTCTTGATAACCAGCAGCACGGGGATGAGCGCCGTCATAATCTGCTACTTCTTGTAACCAAATCTGCGATTTTTGCAGAGGTGTGAAAATATCTAAATAAGGAATATCTTTTGTCAAGCAAATTTGCTCGAATTGTTTCAACAAACGAGCAGTTCTAGAATTTTGTTCTGTATCCAGCAGGGGAGGCGCTCCTACCATCAAGACTGGAAATCTTTGTTTAGCTACCTGTAAAATTTGGCGAGTATTTTCTGTAGATTTAACAAATTCTATCCGAGTTTTATCAGTTTCTATAGTCGTATCATTTGTTCCAAAAGAAAACACAACTCTACCATCATCTGCTGGACTTAAGCGGCAAGAAACTTCCTGCAACCACCGCGCTTTAATATCAGCACTAGTTTCTCTTCTAACTCCTAAATTGTAATAAGTAACGTCATATCCTTGTTTTTGGGCAGCAACACAAATTCTTCCCGTCCAACCGAGACACTCAGGATCTCCTGTGCCATTAACAAAAGAGTCACCAATAAAACAGATACGCATAAGCGGTCATTTGTCATTTGTCATTTGTGAATATTAGCCGATCTGGTCACTGGTCACTGGTCACTGGTCACTGGTCACTGGTCACTGGTCACTGGTCACTGGTCACTGGTCACTGGTCACTGGTAACTGGACACTGGTCACTGGCAAC
>NZ_PYCI01000065.1:0-35275 GCF_003015105.1 Chroococcidiopsis sp. CCALA 051
GTCCCCCTTGTCCTTTTTAGTTTCCACTCTCCTCTAATCATGCTAAAACTCTACGGTGGCGTTCTTAGCCGTGCTTCAATCGTGCAATGGTATTTAGAAGAATTGCAGATTCCCTATGAATACATACAGTTAGATATGCAGGCTCAAGACCACAAACAGCCTGAATTTCTGACTATTAATCCGATGGGAAGATTACCAGCGATCGCAGATGGAGATTTTCAATTATGGGAATCTGGCGCGATATTACTGTATCTTGCTGAAAAGTATGGCGAACCGATCGCTTTTGAACGGCGATCGCTCTTAAATCAATGGATTTTATTCGGTAATTCTACACTTTCGTCGGCAATTTTTGTTAAAGAAAATCTCCACGAAGTCCCAGAATTATTAACAGCGATTAATCAAATTCTTCAACAACAACCTTTTTTAACAGGCGATCGTTTTACTATAGCAGATGTAGCAGTGGGTGCGCTCTTGGCTTATATTCCTATTATGATGCGAATGGATGTCAGCGCTTATCCAGATGTGGTAAACGACATCAAGCAAACAATGTCCAAGGTAGATTTAAATTTATATCCTGCTGTTTTGGAATACGTGCAAAGGTTAACTGCAAGAGCGGCATTTCAAAAAAGTATCGCGTCGCGACATAAAGCTAAATGCTAATGAAAAAAACTGTTGTACTCAACGTTGTCGGTTTAACACCCAACCTTTTAGGACAGCATACGCCGTTTTTGTCCAACTGGGCGGCGCGAGGGCGAGTCGTTCCTGTTAAATCGATGTTACCTGCGGTTACTTGTTCGGTACAGGCGACTTATTTAACAGGGAAATATCCTAACGAACATGGCATTGTCGGTAATGGTTGGTATTTTCGAGACGAGGGCGAAATCAAGTTTTGGCGACAGTCTAACAAATTAATTCAGGCTCCCAAAATTTGGGAAGTGGCGCGTTCGTACGATCCTACATTTACCTGCGCGAATTTGTTCTGGTGGTACAATATGTACTCCACGGTCGATTATGCCGTTACCCCACGACCGATGTATCCTGCTGATGGTCGAAAAATTCCCGATATTTACACCCAGCCAGCTAACTTGAGATCGCAACTTCAAACTGAATTAGGTCAATTTCCCTTATTTAATTTTTGGGGTCCTAACACCTCGATAGCGTCTACCCAATGGATTGCTAATTCAGCAAAATGGGTGGAGGATCGCTATAGCCCCACATTGTCGCTGGTTTATTTGCCTCATTTAGATTATTGCTTGCAAAAGTACGGCGCTGATGCAAGTTTGGTGGCAAAAGATTTACAAGAAATTGATACCGTTTGTCGCGATTTGATTCAATTCTATGAAGCGCGCAACACTCAAGTTATAGTTGTGTCCGAGTACGGGATTACATCAGTGTCTCAACCCGTTCACTTAAATCGAATCCTGCGGGAAAATGGTTTATTAGCAGTACGAGAAGAATTAGGGCGGGAATTACTGGATGCTGGTGCAAGTATAGCCTTTGCGGTTGCCGACCATCAAATTGCCCATGTTTATGTTAACGATCCAGCCTACATCCCCAAGGTACGCGACATACTAGAAGCAACGGAGGGTGTCGAGCGAGTTTTAGATGAGGCAGATAAATCAGCTTACCATCTCGATCATCCGCGATCGGGGGAACTCATTGCGATCGCCAACTCGAAGGCTTGGTTTACTTATTATTACTGGCTGGACGACAGCCGCGCTCCCGATTTTGCTAGGACAGTGGACATTCACCGCAAACCCGGTTACGATCCCGTCGAACTGTTTCTCGATCCTCAGCTCAAGTTTCCCCGAGCGAAATTAGGCTTAACTCTGCTCAAAAAGCAGTTAGGTTTCCGCTACCTCATGGATGTTATTCCTCTAGATGGATCGCTTGTCGGTGGTTGTCATGGTATGCATACAGGGTTGAGTGAAGGTCCACTTTTGATTACACAAAAACCTGACTTGCTAGAAGATCGCGAAGTACTCGAACCAACAGAAGTTTTTTGGTCAATACTTCAGCATCTTGAAGAAGTCGTAAGTCGTAAGTCGTAAGTCGTAAGTTAGAATTAACTGATAACTGTTCCCCGTTCCCTGATAACTGATAACTGATAACTGATAACTGATAAAGGTTTTTGTAATGGGAAAAAGGGCTGGGCGATCGCTCAAAGCATCTACTATCGGTATTAGTCGCGCTAACCAATCACTGCTCAATTTTGAGTCTAAACTTTCGCTTGCTGATGAATTGGAAATCTCTCGCGCTACGGTACAAAAATTTTTCGTTGGTAAACCGATTGGGCGAGAAAACTTTCACAAAATTTGTCAGAAGTTACAATTACCTTGGCAAGCGATCGCGGAAATACCAGATGATGAATTTAGTTTAGAGGAGTTGATTGTTACCTCAAAAGATGATGTTGAGACGCTTGTAAAAGATGTTAGGCAAAAAACACGCACCTATATTGAATCGAAGTGCGGTATCGTGCGCATCCTGAATATGTCTCAGCCCACTAAATTAAATGATATTTTTACTAACGTAAATGTTTTAGAGAAGATTGGGAGAAACCAACGCTTAAGTATCAACGATTTACTAAGTGTTCGTCTCGATCGCCACTCGAAACGCTCGCATTTTTATCCCGATATTTCCCAGCTAATTCCAGGCATAAAAGCGATTGAGAAATATCCCAAATTGATGATTTTGGGCAACCCTGGCTCTGGCAAAACTACCTTTTTAAAATATCTCGCAATCCAGTGTATTCAAGGACGATTATTTGAGGATCTGATCCCAATTTATATTAGCTTAAAAGTTTTTACCGAATTAGAACATCACCCAACGCTATTAGAGTGGATTTCAACAATTTTTGATAATTATGGAGTCGAACCAAATACTGCTAAAGATTTGCTAGTACAAGGTAGAATACTAGTTTTATTAGATGGACTTGACGAAGTTAGAGATATAGATAGCGAAAGAGTTTTAATTGCAATTAATAGCTTTTATAATCAGTTCGACCGTAATCGCTTTATAATTACTTGTCGGACAGCAGCTCAAGAGTTTACTATTGAAGAATTTGTAGAAGTAGAGTTGGGAGACTTTGACGATAATAACATTGCTGAATTTGCTAGCAAATGGTTTGCTCAAAAACCAGATAAAATACCCAAGTTCTTACAGACACTAAGGTGTAATGCGTCGATTCGAGAATTGGCAAATAATCCCTTACTACTTACTTTATTATGCTCGATCTTTGAAGAAACTAATCTTCCTGCTAGTCGATTAGAAATTTATCGAGAAGGGGTAGATCTTCTTTTAAGAAAGTGGGATGCTAAACGCAACATTGAACGGAAACAAATTTATCAAAATTTATCAACACAACATAAAGAAGAATTACTCAGTCACATTGCATTTACCTCTTTTGTCAAAGGTGAATACTTTTTAAAACAGCAAGAACTAGAGCAGTATATTATTAACTATGTAGAATCCGTCTTGCAGGGAGAAAAAATAGATTTGTGTGATAGTACAGCAATACTCCAGTCGATTGAAGCCCAACATGGATTATTGGTAGAACGAGCGCGAGGAATTTATTCATTTTCTCATTTAACTTTTCAAGAGTACTTTACAGCTAGAAAAATTGCTCAGTCTCCGCCTCAAACGTTAAATTTAACGTTAGAACGACTGAGCGATCGCCTAGTTACAGATAAAAGATGGCGAGAGGTTGCTTTATTAACTGTAGGAATGCTAAAAAATGCTGATTATTTCCTATTGATGATGAAGCAAAAAACTGACAATTTAATATTAGAACCAAGCTTGCAAAGATTTTTACACTGGGTGAATTGCAAAGCTGCTGCTGCATCTATTAATACTAAATCTGCTACAGTTAAAGCTTTTTATTACGATTTAGCGCTCGCTCATATCTTATCTCTTTTTGGTAGTACTTTTGAGATTTCTAGAACTTTAGAAGTTAACTTTAATCGCACTCTTGAACCTAGTCTTGCTCTCGATCTTGCTCTCGATCGCACTCTGCTTTTGCCTGAATCTATACATCGCGTTTCCGATCCAGAACGCATGATTGAAAGAGTATTAAACCGGGCAATATTTCGCGCTCGTAATAGCGAACCAGAGCTAGCACGAGAGTTGCAAAAAATGAAACAGCAGTTATCCAACTTAGGTCGAAACAAACAACAGTTTCAGCAGTGGTGGCAAGTTAATGGTAAAGCTTGGACGGAGCATTTAAAACAACAAGTCCGGCTAAAGCGCAATATTGGGCATAATTGGCAGTTCAGCCAGCAACAGAAACAAATGTTGAAACAATATTATGATGCTAATTTATTATTGGCAAAATGTTTAACTAATAGTTTATTTGTGAGTCGTGAAGTTCGAGAAAAAATCGAGCATACGCTGTTATTACCACTGACTGAAACTAGTGAGTAGGACATTGAGTCAAGGTACTTTTGCACCTTCGCGCCAAATCAGGGTTTGTATAATTGATTACCAAACATAGAATTGAGCGATCGCGATCGCTATACGATTTGGAGTATATAACTACCATCTCATCAATTATATTGGTAAATAGTAAACAAAAAATAGATTTGATTCTAGCGTAATTTAATATACTTAAAAATATTGCGAATCTCACCCTTTCGATAGAAGTGAGCTTGTAGGAAAACTATATAGCCTACTGAATATGTGCGATCGCAAATAGCAAATAGAAATATGATAGAAGGGCGTGAGAGGTAGCTACTAAGGTGAGACTGGTTAACATGCTTTTCTAGTGCTGCTGAATCAATAAATTTAGCAATTATTACGAGCAGCAAAAATATTTCAAATATTTGAGATATTTCATATCGAATTCTACAGAAAATGGAAATTAAAAGGAGCTATCGATCGTCATGTTTGATTACCTAATTGTGGGAGCGGGTTTCGCAGGTAGCGTCTTAGCAGAACGACTGGCGAGTCAGTTAGGCAAAAAAATTCTGATAATCGATACGCGATCGCATATAGGTGGCAATGCTTACGATTGCTTCAATGAGGATGGTATTCTGATTCACAAATACGGTCCCCACATTTTCCACACAAACTCTCGGGACGTTTTTGAGTACCTCTCGCAATTTACTCAGTGGCGGTCTTACGAACATCGCGTACTGGCTAGCGTAGACGGTCAATTAGTCCCGATTCCAATTAACCTCGATACGGTCAATCGGCTGTATGGATTGAGTCTCACTTCTTTTGAGCTGGAAAATTTCTTTGCCTCGGTAGCAGAACCCAAAGAATACATTCGCACTTCTGAAGATGTTGTCGTGAATAAGGTCGGTCGAGAACTCTACGAAAAGTTCTTCCGCAACTACACGCGCAAGCAATGGGATATGGACCCATCTGAACTGGATAAGTCGGTGACTTCCCGGGTGGCGACGCGCACGAACCGCGATAATCGGTATTTTACAGATACTTATCAAGCCATGCCACTACACGGCTTTACCCGCATGTTTGAGAAGATGTTATCTCATCCCAATATTAAGGTGATGCTGAACACTGACTACAGAGAAATTCTGGATGTCATACCGTTTGGCAAGATGATCTATACAGGTCCCATCGACTTGTTCTTCAATTATCGCTACGGCAAGTTACCATACCGTTCGTTGGAATTCAAGCACGAAACTATCAATACGCCCGTGCATCAGCCAGTTGCCGTCGTGAACTACCCTAACGAACACCTGTATACTCGCGTTACAGAGTTCAAGTACCTCACCGGGCAAGAACATCCAAAAACAGGTATCGTTTATGAGTTTCCTCGCGCCCAGGGCGATCCTTACTACCCCGTACCGCGACCGGAAAATGCCGAACTTTACAAAAAATACAAGGCGTTAGCCGATGCGACACCAGAAGTACATTTTGTAGGACGGCTAGCAACTTATAAGTACTACAACATGGATCAAGTAGTGGCTCAAGCGCTGATGGTCTACAAGAAAATCGTAGAAGCTGGCGACGATACATCAGAAAAAGCGAATCGAGAATTAGCGCGCGTTTAGAACGGCGTGTGGGGGAATTGGAATTTAAACACTCAATCCTCCCCCAACTTCACAGGAGTTAAAGCCCGCGAATCAAAACTCAGTAGGAGATTCCATGCATATAGTAGGTAGAACAAAACTACCAAAATCGGCAGAAGTTGCTAAATTATATATACAATGCAACGATAAAGCAGCAATCGACTATAGTGCAGAGACTCCAGAAGTGGTGTTTGCTCTACAAGGATTGATTTCTACTAATTCATACTTCAATTCTTTATACGAAACATTTTACACCAAGTACACGACTTTAGATCGACTTTTTTATTTGCTGCACCTAGAGGGAGATTTTCAAGTTTCTGTTTATAGAGAAATATCTAGTAGGGTTTCTGAAGCAAATTGTCGTCAATTACTCAGTCGAGAAAAATTTCTCAACTGCAAGATAGGCAAGGTAATAGAGATCGAGCTACCTGGACTGCAACAAATAAAAACTGAGCGAGGTAGAATCTATTTTGAATTAGAATGCTTGAGTCAATCGGGAAAATTCCGAGAAAGTTTTCTCGCAACTCCACAGTTACCAGAACGCGAAGTATCGTTAGCAGTTGTTGCTTGTACTTTTCAAAAAGAAGCTTTTATCAAAAGAACTATCAAAACTATTTTACAGGATAAACTATTACAAAGTAAATTGATAGAAGTCTTAATCGTAGATAATGCTGGAACTCTAAGTTGCTCGGAATTTAGCGATCGCAAAACAAAATTAATTAGTCAGAGAAATATTGGTGGGAGTGGTGGATTTACGAGAGGAATCGTTGAAGCCTTGAGCAGCAATCGCAATTCTCACATTTTGTTATTAGATGACGATATAGAGCTAGAAAGCGAAGCCATTTATCGAGTTATTACCTTAAACGAATATGCCAAACACGATTTAGTTATAGCTGGTAGTATGCTCGATTTATCTCAAAAGCATCAATTATATGAAGCAGGCGCTTTGTATAATAAAGCACTACATAATAGAGATTTTCAAGCATTTAATATAGTTAGATTACATCATCATCTCGACTTGCAAAACGTCAGCAATCTAAATCTACTCGTCGAAACAGAACCGATAGATTCGGCAGGTTTCTACTTTTTGAGCGTCCCGCGAACAATTTTTGAATCAGTCGGGTTACTCCTACCTTTATTCCTTAAGGTAGATGACACTGAATTCTGTTTGAGAATTCAAGCAAGGTATGGCAACGATGTAATTGTAGCTTTTCCTGGGATTGCGGTATGGCACGAACCTTTTTTCGCGAAATCTTCAATTTGGAACTATTACTATTACCGAAACGACTCGATCGTTCAAGCCATGCATGGAACTTTAAGGTATGCAGATGCGATCGCACATTTTACGAAAGCTATTGTTTCCAGTTTGTTAGTTTTTGACTATAAAAACGCTCAAATGCTTATTCAAGCTTTTGAAGATTATCTCCAAGGGGCAAAAATTCTTCAGCACGCCGATCCCGAACAGTGGCACAGTCAAATTGTTCAACTCGATCGTAGTTGTCAAACTCAACATATCCAATATCATAACTTACCATCCCACCGCCAGACAGAACAAGACTCGACGGCTACTTTCATGGAGAAACTTGTCAGTTTATTAACTCTTAACGGTCATTTTCTCCCCAACGTTTTTACACAAGACAAAGATGTATTACTATGGCAAACAGCCGAACATGCAGATCGGCGATCGCGAGCCTTTAGAAAGAAAAGAATTCTCATCTTTAAAGAAGGAGGTCAATGTTTATACCGAAATGAGCTTGACAAATCGAGGGGAATCAAGTTGCTAGTTCGATGGATTGCAATTGCACTGAAAAGTCGAATTGAATGGTCGAAGGTAACGAGAGAATGGCAGCAGGCAAGAAGAGAACTGACCTCTTTGCAATTCTGGCGGCGATATCTCAATTTAGAAAAATCAGGCTTAGAAAAATCTGAGCATCAGGATTTAGTAGTTTAAAATTCATTTGAGCAAAATCGAAATTTCTAAGCCGATAGAGGATGTATGTACTACGTAGTAAATCGCATTAATTTTCCGAAAACGGAGGACACTTTCAACTTATACTTTGCCAGCAGTAAAACTGGGGGTATTGATGTAGACTGCGAGACAGGAAAGATCGCTCTAGCGCAGAATGAAATTGTCTCAACCAACTCTTATTTCAACTCTTTTTATGAAAGCTATTATGCTAAATATACTACCTTAAATTCTCTTTACTATTTGTTGAGACTAAATGGTGATTTTCAAGTTTCAGTTTATCGAGAAGGGTACGAACGAGAGCGAGAATTACTCGGACAAGAGACATTCAAACAGTGCCAAATGACAGATGGCGTTAGAATTGCCTTACCTACTCTCCAGCAAAGTCATACACCTCAAAGCAGAATTTATTTAGAAATTCAGTGCTTGAGCGATCGCGGCATATTTGTAGAGGGAGCGATCGTCACTGAAGAACAACCTGTGAGAAATATTTCGCTGGCAATTATTAGTTGTACTTTTAAAAAAGAAGCATATATCAAAAATACAGTCAAGACAATTTTTCAAGATCCTTTATTAGAGAATAAGTCTTGGCAAATCTTTGTAGTTGATAACGGTCAAACCTTAAGTCAAGATGACTTCTCCAATAATAAACTTCAGTTAATTCCAAATGAAAATTTGGGAGGAAGTGGTGGTTTTACAAAAGGAATGGTGACAGCCTTACAATCCGACTGCTACACTCATCTTTTATTAATGGACGACGATATCTTACTAGATACAGAGGCAATCTATCGTTTATTCGGCATTTACGAATACGCTAAA
Organism: Chroococcidiopsis sp. CCALA 051; assembly: GCF_003015105.1. Lineage (NCBI taxonomy): Bacteria > Bacillati > Cyanobacteriota > Cyanophyceae > Chroococcidiopsidales > Chroococcidiopsidaceae > Chroococcidiopsis > Chroococcidiopsis sp. CCALA 051. The sequence goes on from NZ_PYCI01000065.1 coordinate 8,818, forward strand.
GAAGATTTTGCTGTTGCTGGTAGTATGCTGGATTTATATAAAAAACATATTTTATATGAGGCTGGAGCCGCATACGATAAAGACCCACAAAGCTTTAAGAAAGCACCGTTTCGCGTTGCTCCTCTTAAGCACAATCTCGAACTCCAAAAAACTGATTCTCTGAACTTACTCTTATCAGAAGATGATATAGATTACGGGGGTTTTTGGTTTTTCGCTGTCCCCAGTCAGTTTGTTAAGGAAATCGGATTTCTCCTACCTTTCTTTATTAAGATAGATGACATGGAATTCGGTCTCAGGATAAAAAGGCGGCTGGGTAAGCAGATTGTAGCATTTCCATCTATTGCTGCTTGGCACGAACCATTTTATAGCAAAGTTATCGTATGGGATGGTTATTACTACACTCGCAATAATCTGATTGCACGAACTATTTATGGAACTATAAAGTATACGAACACGCTGTTTAAATTTACTCAGGATTTAATTTACGCGCTATTAATATTTGAATACAATTATGCCGAGATGATAGTCAGAGCTTTTGAAGATTACCTTCAAGGACCAAATCTTCTCAAAAAGAACTCTCCCGAAAAATTACACCAAGAAATAGTTCAATTGAGCAAAAGTTACAAGACTCAAACTTTACAGCCAAACTATTATCTGGAAACTCAGCTTAGTCCACCCAGAACGAAAGCTAAAATTTGGCAGAAATTAGCAAGTTTATTGACGATCAACGGTCATTTACTCCCAAATTTTATTCAGAGCGACGGCGAAGTCATGCTTTGGCAAAACAGCGCTCATGCTGGGACGATTAGTCGCGTTTTTAGGAAAAAGAAAGTGACTATTTATCGAGAAGAAAATAGTTGTTTATTACAAAACGAATTAGATAAGTCAATGGGAATTAACTTAATAATACGCTGGCTTAAGATTGTTATTCTAAGTACTAGAAAATGGTCGGCAATCGTCAGAGAATGGAAAACTGCTGCGCCTGAATTGACTTCCATAAGTTTTTGGCAACAATATCTCAAGCTTGAAGAATCAAAATAGGAAACGAAGAAGCGACAGTATGCAGACGAAACCGCAAGAATTAACAATTAAAGCAGGACGCACGGAAGCATTATATTGGCAAGATTTATGGCGCTATCGCGAGTTATTTTACTTCTTAGCTTGGCGAGATATTTTAGTCCGTTATAAACAAACAGCGATTGGCATTACTTGGGCGTTAATTCGACCATTTTTAGCAATGTTAATTTCTACATTTGTTTTTGGAAACTTAGCAAAACTACCTTCTGGTGGCGTACCATATCCACTGCTTGTATTTGCTGCCATGTTGCCTTGGCAGTTTTTTGCTAACTCTTTATCAGAGTCTAGCCTCAGTTTAATTAATAATGCTAATTTAGTCTCTAAAATTTATTTTCCTCGGGCAATTGTTCCGGCTAGTTCGGTGATTGTGAGTTTCGTAGATTTATTAATTTCTGGGATGCTGCTATTAGCGTTGATGATTTGGTACAATTTTGTCCCAGATTGGCGAATTTTAACGCTACCATTTTTTACGGCGATCGCGATCGCCGCTGCAATTGGTGGTGGATTGTGGTTAGCAGCGTTAAACGTGAGATACCGAGATTTTCGGCACATTGTACCGTTTATCGTTCAGTTTGGTTTCTATATTTCGCCAGTCGCTTACAGTAGTAGCATTATCCCGCAAAAATGGCGCTTGCTATACTCGTTAAATCCAATGGTAGGGGTGATTGATGGCTTTCGTTGGGCAACGTTAAGCGGCGCATCAACCATTTATTTACCTGGATTTCTTCTATCTACAATATTAGTTGCTGTACTTTTAGTCAGCGGCATTTGGTACTTTCGGAAAACCGAACGTACTTTCGCAGATGTTATTTAGTGGGGATTGAGAGCGTGTCTAATATTGTATTACGGGTAGAAGATTTAGGAAAGAAATATCTCATCAGCCATCAGCAGCCAAACTCAACTTTACGGGATGCGATCGCTAGTACTGCCAAATCTATCAAACATAAATTTTTAGCAAAATCCACAGCTGATAGTTCAGCTAAAGAAGAATTTTGGGCTTTAAAAAGTGTTTCTTTTGAAGTGAAACAAGGCGACGTTTTAGGAATTGTCGGTCGCAATGGCGCGGGAAAATCTACACTTTTGAAGCTGTTGAGCCGAATTACCGAACCTACAAAAGGGGAGATTTGGATTCAAGGTAGAGTCGCGAGTCTTTTGGAAGTAGGAACGGGATTTCATCATGAACTTACAGGTCGAGAAAATATTTTTCTCAACGGCTCTATTTTAGGCATGAGTCGAGTTGAAATTAAACAGAAATTTGATGAAATTGTTGCCTTTGCTGAAGTCGAGAAATTTTTAGATACTCCAGTTAAATACTATTCTTCTGGGATGTACGTGCGGCTAGCTTTTGCGGTTGCGGCTCACTTAGAACCAGAAATTTTAATTGTAGACGAAGTACTGGCAGTCGGCGACGTGCAGTTTCAGAAAAAATGCTTGGGAAAAATGGGAGATGTTGCCAGAGAAGGACGGACAATTTTATTCGTCAGTCACAGCATGAGTACGGTAGAATCTCTCTGCAATCGAGGTGTTTTACTTGAATCTGGTATTGTTAGTTTAAATGCTAGTTCTGAAGAAGTTGTCAGAGCTTACCTAGAAAAAGCTTACGGTACAGCTAAAGAACTTCCCTTAAGTCAAAGAAGAGATCGGAGTGGCTCGGGAAGAATAAGAGTTTCTAGTTTTAAACTTTTAAACGAACAAGGCGAAGAAGAACCAGCATTACAATCGGGAAAAAACTATGATTTTGCAATTGGCTATTCAAATAATACAGGAGAGCGTTTGAATAACGTCGTTGTTTGTGTAGATTTGATTGACGAGCGCGGCGTTAGAGTCATTTTATTAAAAAGTACTTTTACAAATCATAACCTCACGCTGAATTCCGACCGAGGTTATATTTTATGCCGGGTTAAGAATTTTCCTTTAGTTCAAGGTATGTATCGGGTAACATTACATCTAGCTCACGCCGATAGAGAAGTACTCGACCACATAGAAGACGCTGCGAATGTTAGCGTAGATGGAGGTGATTTCTTTGGTACGGGTAATCCGGGTATTCCTAACCTCTGCAAGTTTTTAGTTAATGCTGATTGGTCTACAACTTCGGCTAATACCTTCTCTAATACGCAAATAATTTAAGCCTTAATTTACTTAGGAAAATAACTATGGCTGTAGAATCTGTCACGAACGATCTGTATTCGCTCGAACACTTATCTCATAGATTTCAAATTACGCCAGATCGTATTGCTCAAATTGCTACAGATAGGAACTTAAAGCAACATCAAATTAGCGGACAATTGTATTTACAAAAAAATGAAGTTCAGCAGTTAATTGAGGAATTATTTCCAGATATTAACGATGAGAGTCTCGGTTACGAAATACCAGATTACTTACAAAATAGTCCTGATGCGTGGGCAGAAACTCTAGTTAAAATGTATCGGGAAAAATTTACTTATCCTGCTTCTGTTTCGCCATCGCAAGGAGAGTTTTTAAAATCTCTTACGGGCAATATTGCCCCAAAAAATGTAGTAGAAATTGGTTGTTTCACGGGAATTTCTACAATTTGGCTAGCTGCTGGATTAGAACAAACTGGAGGCGCGGGAAAGATTAATTCAATCGATCTATTTGAGGATATCATACCCGCTCCCCCCTATCATCGTGCCTACTTACCTAATCCACTAGAATACGCTCAAAATTCTGTAGCAAATGCCCAACTAGCGCATAGAGTTAAGTTTCATAAATCGAACTCTGTAGCCGTAGGAGAAAGAATTCATGAAATTCTGAGCGAACCTATAGATTTTATTTATATTGACGGAGATCATACCAAAGAAGGATGCGAAAAAGATTTTCTACTTTTTTACCCTCATGTAGCGATTGGCGGATATATCGTGTTGCATGACATTTATCCAGAATATTGCAACTGGGATGGTCCTCGATATGTTATCGATAAATACATTAAAACTTCTCCTCATTTTGAGTTAATGGAAGTCAAGACAAGTCCAGTTAATTACGGTATGGCGGTGATTCGTAAAGTGAGCCACGATAAAAGTTTGGAATTACGTACCAAGCTAAAAAATACAGCCTTGTGGCAAGGAATCAAAGATAAGCCATTGGGTAATTTTATTAAGAAGAATATCTTTTAAATTCTTATTATTCGCTCCTCTATAACCCCCAAAAAAACTGGGGGAAGCATTTTTATGAATCAAAAGAAAAAGATTTATCTCAGAGGTGCTTACAATTTATATAACTTTGGAGACGATCTTTTACTCATCTCAACTCTAGAATTTTTCAGCAAGCATCTGAGACTAACCCGAGAAAATTTAGAATTATATGGCTCGAAGAATTTTGAATCGCGATCGCAACTCAAATTTGATAGCGATTTAGAGTTAAAGCATTCGGTAGAGTGGTCGGATATCATTTACCGAATTAACTTGAAACTAGAACAGTTGCGAATACCGATTCAATTTCCCTTAGTCGTACACCAACTCCTCGGACATGTTTTGAGAGGAGAATGGTTAGAACAATCGCGTTTTTTAAGCTTTTGTCAATTAGTGGCGATCGCAATTATTATTTTTACCGACATCATTTCATATAAATTATTTCAAAAAGCTCTGTTTACCAAAGAATATATTAATTTTTTAAAGCAACTAGATGTCATTCACTACATAGGCGGAGGATATCTTAACGAACGTTGGTTAGAGGTGATTATTTATGAATACATAACTATTAGCTTGGCACGCAGTTTTAATCCAAAGATAAAAGTTATTGGTACGGGTTTGGGTTTAGGACCTTTTAAAAGTAGAGCAAGTCTCTTAATTTTTAAGCTTTTTGTCAAAAAGTTTAATTATTTGTTTGTGAGAGAACTGGAGTCTTTGTCGATAATTAAAAATTTGAAAATTAACGTAGCTACTAAAGTTTTAGGCGACGATGTTATTTTGCTTTTGCCTACACTCGCTCAGCTAAAATTCGAGCAACGCAATTACAATTATAGTTCAAATCCTATTACAGCTATTAATCTGAAATCTTTTCCAGACTATAACTACAATTTAATTAAAATCAGTTTAGAAAACTATCTTAAACAGTTACTAGATAATCAAAATTCTCAACCAGAATACTTTTGTTTTGGTAGAGAACCGGGTCCAGGCGATCGCAACTTACTCGAAATCCTCGATCGCTATTATCAAAATAGTTTAGTTATTCGCGATCCTTATGAAGAGGGATGGCGCAGTTTTTTAAGTCGCTTGGCTGGCGCTCGTGTAGGAATCGGTTGTGCTTACCACTTTAATATAATCCTAGCTCTGTTTAATATTCCTACTGTGGGAATTTACTCTGGAAGTTATTACAAACAGAAAATAGTAGGAGTTATGCAACTTCTGAGCAAAGATACACTCGTATTATCACTCGATGAGTTGGGATTGGAAAAAGATTTAGCCGAGGTTGTCAATGTAGCGATTAATGCTCATACATCGGGAGAAAATAAATTAGAGCAGATGTATGCAGCAATGAAACAAGAATATGTAGATGCTTATAGAAGTATTTTGAGTTGATAGATATAATCGCTATTTGATTTTTGAAATACACGTAGGATGGGCATTGCTCTTTGATTTTTGATAGCGGTTCTCAATTGGATGCAATGCACGTCTGGTAGGGGCGCACAGCTGTGCGCCCCTACAAATGTCATCCACACAACCGAGAATTGCGATGAAATACACGTAGGATGGGCATTGCTACCTTATGTAGTATAATTGTAGTTTGTTGCGGGCTAGTAACAAACTCATGATTCATGAATTCACCTACGGCAAGCTGGCAGATGAGATAGAGAAGCGGCAACTGGGGCAGATTGTCGAACAATGTTTTATCGGCTCTCCCAGCGATACGGAGCCATACCTTAACAGGATTGGCGTAGACAATTTTCGCGTTATCCGGCAAGCTAAAGAAGTTGTGGGAGGTTTGGGGCTGCTGCCGATGGGGCAGTGGTATGGTGGTGTCTGCGTGCCGATGACAGGCATTGCAGCCGTGGGGATTGCGCCAGAACATCGGGGATCGGGGGCAGCGATCGCTCTGATGCAAAATGTAGTACGGGAACTGCATGAGAGTGGAATGCCGCTTTCGGTACTTTATCCAGCTACGCAACGCTTATACAGAAAAGCTGGTTACGAACAAGGTGGAAGCTATTGTAGCTGGGAAATTCCAACTCAGAGTATTCAGATAATAGAGCAGCCGCTACCTGCTATACCTGTAGCACTAGAGAACTTTGAATGGCAAAAGCTTTATCAGCAGCAGGCAAAGTCAAATAATGGTAATCTCGAACGTCATCAAGCGATTTGGCAAAGACTGATGCAGCCAGATGAAAAAGAAACCATCTATGCTTATTTGCTAGGTTCATTAGACCAACCCCAAGGTTATATTATCTTTCGGCAACGCCGAGGAGAAAATGAATCCTATTTGGTGGTGAGAGATTGGGTTATTCTTACCACAGCAGCAGCTAAAAGTTTTTGGGCTTTTCTTGCTAAACATCGTTCAATGGTCAATAAGGTACAGTGGCGAGGTTCTGTAGTTGAATCTTTGAGCTTATTACTACCAGAGCAAACCCTAGACCCCAAGTTTGTTGAGCGTTGGGTATTGCGAATTATTAATGTAGAAAAAGCTCTAGCCGCACGGGGTTATCCCTCTGGTGTCGAATCAGAGTTGCACTTAGAAGTCCAAGACGATCTGTTAGACGCAAATCAGGGCAAGTTTATTCTGTCTGTAGCCAACGGACGGGGTGAGGTGACAAGAGGTGGTAAAGGTGAGATGAAGTTAGACGTACGCGGTTTAGCACCGTTGTATACAAACTTATTCACTCCCCAGCAACTACAGCAAATGGGATATCTCCAGGCTACGGAATCAGCGATCGCCACAGCAACGGCTTTATTTGCTAATTCATCACCCTGGATGCCTGATTTCTTCTAGTGAAAGTCCTGTTTTAGCAAGATCGAAAAAAATCGCAAGCCTATCGAAACAATTCTCATAGTAAGGCTTGCTGGATTTTTATAAGCTTTTCTCTAACGGACAAAATAAAAGTTAGTTATCAGTAGAGAGTGACTAGTGGCTGGTGACTAGAAAAAAATCCAGCCACTAGCCACTGGCTCCACTAGCCACTAGCCACTCCATCAATCCCTGTTTGCATCCCAAATATCTTTTAGCTCTCCGTATGATACCTGATTCCCATTGCTATAAAACCGAAGGCGGTATTCGCGTTTCTTACTCTACCACCGAGATTCCGGTCGATTCTGCGATCGCAGAGGTGTTATTGCAACTCAATTCTCAGCGGGGAGGGGTATTGACGAGTAGCTATGAGTATCCTGGGCGTTACAAGCGATGGGCGATTGGCTTTGTCAATCCACCCTTGGAACTTGCTACCCGCGAGAATACTTTTACTCTGAGGGCGCATAACGATCGCGGCGTGGTTTTATTACCATATTTGGCAGCGCGTCTATCTGAAGACGCACAATTAGAAACAGTCCAGCTAGAAAACAATTGTATTGTTGGCACGGTTAAATTAGCCGAAAGAATATATTCCGAGGAAGAACGCAGCAGGCAACCATCTGTTTTCACCGTAATTCGTCGGTTGTTACATACTTTCCACAGTAGCGAAGACGATCGCTTAGGCTTGTATGGTGCATTCGGCTACGATTTGGTATTTCAGTTTGAGTCAATGCCAAAGTTGCATTCTCGTCCCACAGACCAACGAGACTTAGTATTATATTTGCCAGATGAACTCGTCGTTGTCGATCGCTATCAACAAACGGCGTTTCGCTATCAGTATGAGTTTGAGATAGACAACAGCAGCACCAGAGGTTTACCGCGTACAGGTGAATCTATGGACTACAAGGGTCAACATCTAACTCCAACCCAAGATTGCGATCGCGCCCCTGGTGAATATGCTCAACTGGTACGAGAAGCACTAGGATACTTTCAAAGAGGCGATCTATTTGAAGTTGTTCCCAGCCAAACTTTTTTTGCTGCTTGCGAAGCATCTCCGGCTCAATTATTTCAAACATTACAGCAAGTCAATCCCAGTCCCTACGGATTTATTTTTAACTTAGGTAACGAATATTTAATTGGTTCCTCTCCAGAAATGTTCGTGCGGGTGGAAGGTAAGCATATTGAAACCTGCCCGATTAGCGGCACGATCGAGCGCGGACAGGATGCGATTGAAGATGCGGAACAAATTCGTCAGTTGCTCAACTCCCGCAAAGATGAAGCCGAACTAACGATGTGTACTGATGTCGATCGCAACGATAAATCGCGGATTTGCGAACCTGGATCGGTGCAAGTGATCGGTCGCCGCCAAATCGAATTGTACAGTCATCTAATTCATACAGTCGATCACGTAGAAGGACAACTGCGACCGGAATTTGATGCCTTAGATGCCTTTTTAACGCACACTTGGGCAGTAACGGTGACAGGCGCACCCAAGCGTGCAGCAATGCAGTTTATCGAACGGCACGAACCTAGTTCTCGGCGTTGGTATGGTGGTGCAGTTGGCTGGTTAAACTTCAACGGTAACTTGAATACAGGGCTGATTTTACGCACGATTAGATTGCAAGATGCGATCGCCGAAGTCAGAGTTGGCGCTACCGTCTTGTATGACTCAATTCCAGAGGCAGAAGCGCAAGAAACTATTACGAAAGCTGCTGCCATGTTTGAAACCATCAACCGCGCCCAGCAAATCGGTAACGATTTGTCAAGTGAAATAAAGGAATTAATCAGCGATCGCCCGCACCAGCATCCATACGTGCTGCTGATTGACTACGAAGACTCCTTCGTTCACACCCTCGCCAACTACATTCGTCAAACTGGGGCGATCGTCAAAACGCTACGCCACGGCTTTAGCGAAACAGTTTTCGACACCGAGCGTCCAGATTTGGTAGTTTTTTCGCCCGGTCCTGGTAGACCCAAGGATTTTCGCGTTCCAGAAACAGTTTTAGCCTGCGTCAATCGACGAATTCCGATTTTTGGCGTTTGTTTGGGACTACAAGGAATTGTCGAAGCTTTTGGCGGAGAACTAGGAGTACTGAATTATCCTCAACACGGCAAAGTTTCTCGCGTTTTTGTTACAGATTCAGAGTCTCATTTGTTCGAGAACTTACCCACATCCTTTGAAGTCGGTAGATACCATTCATTATTTGCGCTACCGAAACTCTTACCCCCAGATTTAAAAGTTACAGCAATTTCTCATGATGATGTAATTATGGGCATCGAGCATCGAGAAATGCCAATTGCCGCAGTTCAGTTTCACCCCGAATCAATCATGACCCTAAACAGCGACATCGGCTTAAAAATTGTCAAAAATATTGTTGGCAACTATGCCAATCTTCAAGCATCAAAATCTGTTGTTGTTGGGTAATGGTTAATGGGTAATTGCGAGTAGCTAGTAACTAATTTTAATAACTTTTGACTTTTGACTTATCCCTCACAACCGAGTTCTCAATGGCTACTATCGAAATCAATCATCAGGTTGCATCTAACAGTAAATCGCGTCATGTTTTGGCTGAAATTGTGTGGCATAAACAGCAGGAAGTTGTTCAACTACAAGCAGATATGCCATTAGCTGAGTTGCAAAAACAGGTCAACGATACACCGTGGGCAGAAGACTTTTTGATGGCGATCGAGCAAAGCGATCGCCAACCAAGTTTGATTGCCGAAGTCAAAAAAGCATCGCCAAGTAAAGGAGTTATCTGTGCTGACTTCGATCCGGTAAAAATTGCCCAAGCATACGAACAAAGCGGCGCAACCTGTATTTCAGTTTTGACCGATCGCAAATTCTTTCAAGGCAGTTTTGACAATCTGCGGAAAATTCGGCAAAGTGTGGCACTACCGCTATTATGCAAAGAGTTCGTTATCGATCCGTATCAAATTTATCTAGCGCGAGCTGCTGGAGCAGATGCAGTATTGCTAATTGCAGCCATTTTATCAGATAGCAGTTTGCAAAACTTTTTAAAAATTGCTCATGAATTGGGCATGACTGCTTTAGTTGAAGTACACACACTTGACGAACTCGATCGCGTGCTAGCACTATCCGATGTGCGCCTGATTGGAATTAACAATCGCAATCTGGAAAGCTTTCACGTCGATTTGGAAACAACACGGCTACTAATGACACAGCGTCGGCAACAAATTAGCGATTTGGGCATTACCGTTGTCAGCGAGTCTGGTTTGCATACACCTGAAGATTTATCCCTAGTTGCCAACGCTGGCGTTCGTGCAGTTTTAGTTGGAGAATCTCTCGTCAAACAACCCGATGTAGAACAAGCTGTACGTAGTTTATTGAATACTAAAACTGGTAGTTGGTAATTGGTAGTTGGTAGTGGTTAGGTAATTCTAACTTACGACCGACTTAGCTATTACCCATTACCTATTACCCATTACCCAAATGATTTCAGATTACTTTCAATCTTTACGCAGCCGCCAAGAATGCGCTTTGATTCCTTTTATTACAGCTGGCGATCCTTATTTAGAAACAACGGCTGAAGCTTTATATACTCTCGATCGCAATGGTGCAGATTTTATCGAGTTGGGCGTTCCCTATGCCGATCCACTGGCTGATGGACCTGTAATTCAAGCAGCGGCAACCCGTGCGTTGCAAAGAGGTACGCGCTTAGAGCAGGTGCTAGAAATGGTAGCAACTGTCAGCCCCAATCTCAAAGCACCGTTGATTTTATTTACCTACTACAACCCGATTTTAAACCGAGGCGTTCGTGCCTTTTGCCAACAAATTGCCAGCGCTGGGGTGCGGGGGTTAGTCGTGCCGGATTTACCTCTAGAAGAAGCGACAGAGTTAATTCAAGCTGCGGCTGATTCTGGCATTGAGACCACCTTACTCGTAGCGCCTACCAGCTCTCCCGAAAGGATAGCCGCGATCGCTCGTCAATCGCAAGGTTTTATCTACCTTGTCAGCGTTACGGGTGTAACGGGAGTGCGATCGCACTTACAAGAACGGGTAAAAACTCTGCTAACAGACATGCGCCGCATTACCGATAAACCGATTGGTGTTGGTTTTGGGATTTCTGGAGCCGAACAAGCACGTCAGGTCAAAGATTGGGGCGCAGATGCGGCGATCGTCGGTAGTGCCTTTGTCAAACATTTAGCAGCCGCAAACTCAACTGAAGGATTGCAGGCGATCGCTCAATTATGTCGAGAACTAAAATCAGCAATTTCTGTGAGAAGCGAGGAGCGAGGAGCAGAGGGGCAGAGGAGCAGAGGGGCAGAGGAGCAGAGGGGCGGAGAAGCGACTACCAATTACCAACTACCAATTACCAATTACCAATAAAAACCGTGGTTAGCATCAAAGAAACTAATAATCTTTCACAAGTACAACCCGATTCCTTGGGTCGGTTTGGGCGTTTCGGTGGTAAGTACGTGCCGGAAACATTAATGCCTGCACTAACCGAACTAGAAGCAGCCTACGCGCAATATCGGGTCGATCCCAGCTTTCAGGCTGAGTTGCAACAACTACTGCATGACTATGTTGGCAGACCCAGCCCTTTATATTTTGCCGAGCGTCTGACCCAACACTACCAGCGACCCGATGGCACGGGAGCGCAGATCTATTTAAAGCGAGAAGACTTAAACCATACGGGCGCTCATAAAATTAATAATGCTCTCGCTCAAGTTTTATTAGCAAAACGGATGGGCAAGCAAAGAATTATTGCCGAGACGGGAGCGGGTCAGCATGGGGTTGCAACTGCTACTGTCTGCGCTCGCTTTGGGTTGCAGTGCATCGTCTACATGGGCATTCACGACATGGAACGGCAAGCCCTAAATGTATTTCGGATGCGGCTGATGGGGACGGAGGTGCGCCCAGTAGAGGCAGGTACGGGAACGTTAAAAGATGCAACTTCGGAGGCAATTCGGGATTGGGTCACAAACGTAGAATCAACTCATTATATTTTAGGTTCCGTTGCTGGACCTCATCCCTATCCGATGATGGTACGAGACTTTCATGCTGTTATTGGTACGGAAACTCGCGCCCAATGTCAGCAAAAATGGGGCGGGTTGCCAGATATTCTCTTAGCCTGCGTCGGAGGAGGTTCTAACGCAATTGGAATGTTCTACGAGTTTGTCAACGAACCAACAGTGCGGTTAATTGGAGTTGAAGCAGCTGGGGAAGGAGTCAGCACGGAAAAACACGCAGCAACTCTCACGCAAGGACGAGTCGGCGTGTTGCACGGTGCAATGAGCTACTTACTGCAAGATGAAGACGGTCAAGTTGTAGAAGCACATTCAATTAGCGCTGGACTAGACTATCCTGGTGTGGGTCCCGAACATAGCTATTTAAAGGATATCGGACGCGGCGAATATTACAGTGTCACGGATGCCCAAGCATTAGATGCATTCAAAAATTTGGCTCAACTAGAAGGGATTATTCCAGCTCTAGAAACTGCCCACGCGATCGCCTATTTAGATATTCTCTGTCCGCAATTAAGTGGCAGTCCGCGTATTGTCATCAACTGCTCTGGACGTGGCGATAAGGACGTACAAACTGTCGTGAAGTTAGGGATTGGGAGCTAGTACTCAATTCGGAATTCGGAATTCGGAATTCGGAATTAAAACATTCACCACGCACCACTACCAATTACCCATTACCAAATAAAAAATTAGCAGGAAAATTAACATGATCGTAGTAATGAAAAGCGGTACTCCAGAAGAGGAAATCGCTCGCATTTCTGAGGAATTAAGCAGTTGGGGTTTGAAAGTAGAAAAAAGTGTTGGCAAACACAAAATTGTTCTCGGTCTAGTTGGGAACACAGCTGAATTAGATCCGTTCCGAGTCCAAGAACTCAGTCCTTGGATCGAACAAGTCGTGCGGGTCGAACAACCATTCAAGCGCGTCAGCCGCGAGTTTCGTCATGGTGAACCTAGCGAAGTCGTTGTGTCAACTCCAAATGGTTTCGTCCCTTTTGGGGAACACCACCCGCTCGTAACAATCGCAGGTCCTTGCTCGGTAGAAAACGAAGAAATGATCGTCTATACTGCTCAAAGAGTCAAGGCAGCAGGCGCAAAGTTCCTGCGCGGTGGTGCTTACAAACCTCGTACATCCCCTTATGCATTTCAAGGACATGGGGAGAGTGCTTTAAATTTACTTATTGCAGCCCGCGATGCAACGGGTTTAGGAATTATTACTGAAGTGATGGACACTGCCGATCTGGAAAAGGTGGCAGCGGTAGCAGATATCGTGCAGGTAGGGGCGAGAAATATGCAGAATTTTCCCCTACTCAAGAAGGTGGGAGCGCAGGACAAACCAGTGTTCCTCAAGCGGGGAATGTCAGCCACGATTGAAGAGTGGCTGATGGCAGCCGAATATATCATGGCAGCAGGAAACCCAAATGTGATTCTCTGCGAACGGGGTATTCGCGGTTTCGATCGCCAGTATGCACGGAATACACTCGATTTATCAGTTATTCCCGTGTTGCGATCGCTCACCCATCTACCAATCGCGATCGATCCCAGCCACGGTACGGGTAAAGCCGAGTACGTCCCCTCAATGGCAATGGCAGCGATCGCGGCAGGTACGGATTCGTTAATGATCGAAGTCCATCCCAATCCCGCCAAAGCTTTATCCGATGGACCTCAATCACTTACTCCAGAACGGTTCGATTCCTTGATGCAAGAACTCGCCGTTGTCGGTAAAGCCATGAATCGCTGGACTAAAGAATCAGTTAACAGTTATCAGTTACCAGTTGTCAGTGGAAAGTGAGGAGTGGCTGGTGGCTAGTCACTAGTCACTAGCCACCAATTACCAATTACCAATTACCAACTACCAATCACATGCAAACACCGCGATCGCGAGAACAAGCACGTCAGGTGATGGAGTATCTCTTGTCGGGTGAAGCTGAGTTCAATGAAATTGTCAGCTTTTTGCAAACTCGACCAGTAGTCGATGCCCAAACTCAAGAACTCCTGGGATATCGCGATGTCCTTTGGAACAGAAGGCGGCGAGCAAACTTCGGTCATGTCGATCTCGATATTGTCGGTACTGGCGGGGGGCGCCGACCGCGCTATAACGTTTCTACCACGGCAGCATTTATTGTCGCCGCTTTGGGGATTCGAGTTGCTAAGCACGGTAATCGAGGCTCAGTTAAACCTAACGGTTCCTGCGATCTGCTGGAAGTTTTGGGAATTTCTCTAACAGCGATGACAGCGCAGGCTGTTGAAAGTTTAGCGACGACTGGGCTGAGTTTTCTATTTGCCCGGGATTGGCATCCAGCTTTTAAGGCGATCGCAGCTGCTAGAGCTGAAGTCGGTTATCCTACTGTGTTTAATCTACTAGGACCATTACTCAATCCCAGCCAACCCAAACATCAACTTGTCGGTTGTGGCGATCCAGCAGTAGCGCAAATTATTGCAGAAACTTTAATGGAATTAGGGATAGAGGCTTTAGTTGTTACTGGTTCGGATGGACTAGATGAGATCACCTTAGCGGGTGCTTCTCAAGTTATAGAAGTACGGGGCGATCGCATCAGTACAAAGCAAATCGTGCCTGAAGATTTTGGTATGGAAACCGTCCCAGAATCGGAGTTAGCTGGAGGCAATGCTACAGATAACGCCGCAGAATTTCTAGCTATTCTTAGCGGACAGGGACGAAAAGCACTGGTCGATCTCGTCACTTTAAATGCCGCTTTTGCACTGTATCTAGTAGACAAAAGTTACGACATAGAATCAGCAATTCGTACTAGCAGACATTCATTAATTGATGGTACTGCCAAGACATATTTCCTTCAGTTTCGCGAGTTCATTATGACTGATAACTTAGTGAGTGTGTACGATAATTGACTCGCTCATACAATACCTGATTTCTAATTTTTTGATTTCTGGCTTTTAACTTTTAACTTCAAAAAGGTAAATTTTCATGTCTCAATCTAGTAGTGAAGAATTTTGGTTTAGTCCACTTTTTCGCATAGCTGGTTATGTCTTATTGGCTTTGTCACTTTTAGATATTATTAGTATTTTTATTCCTCCAGGTTTTACCAATCCTGCGTGGGAGTTTCAAATGGCAAGCCATCTGGTTGAGCGATCGCCTGTGCCATTAATTGGATTAGTATTTCTCTTAATTGGCGAGAAAAACTTTAAAATTTTCAAGTTTTTGTCTAGAGCGGCTCTGGTAGCTGGCATATTGTTTCTATTGCTACTGCCTTTAATTGTCAGTTCTGCTTGGCGCATACACGAAGGAGGCGATCGCCAAATCGCGCAACAATCAGCACAGCTTCAAGTTATCAAGCAACAACTCAGTCAAGCTCAAACAGATCGAGAAATTACAGATACATTGTCTCGGTTTAATTTACGAATTAATGCGCCAACATCTCAAAATCCTCAGCAATTAAAAAGTCAAATTCTAGCTGGAATTGCTAAGTCTGAGCAGAAATTTCAAGCACAAGCATCACAAAATACAGCCAATAGTCTAAACTTGACAAAAAATGTCATAAAAACTGGCTTGGGAACCTTAATTGCTGGAGCTTTTTTCCTAATGGTTTGGCGCGGTACTGCCAATACAGTGAAAGGTAGTCAAACCAAAAAGCAAAAACTCAGAAATAATCTGCCACTCGTAAACGAATAACATAGTATGTTGGATAATAGTAGCGCTGCTAGCGATCGCACGAGTAATCACAGCGATATTTTGCTAGGTTCGCCTTCTAGTCGCTTCAGTGAAGCTCTCGAACCGGACAGGTCGAGCAACGTTTTTGGTAATAGCGATTCGTTCGATCGCAATACCAACGAGGAGGATATTTCTCCTATGGGTAACGATTTCCTCTACGGTGGCAATCCTTTTGCTGGTGACAACTTTTGGAATATCTTTGCTGACGGGAACAATCAGAATAGTGGCAATTTTCCCGATCCGATTGGTAGCGATTGGAATTTCAGTGGTGCAGCTACTCCGAGTCAAGTCTTAACTATTAGTAATGACGCGATCGTAGTTCCTCATAGCGATGAGTACAATAATTTATTGCTAAATGCTCCTCAAGCCCAAGCCAGTCTTGACACAAATTCAGCTTCGGTAATTTGGCTATAACCATATTAGAGGCGTTGCAGGACGTAAGTAAAAATAATCAATGAGCTGCAAATCATGACTTGCAGCTTATTGATTTTAGATCGATTAGAAAAAAATAAATAACAAATTGCTCGAAAGATTCGTCACTGACAATCATGTCTTACGAAGTATAGACTATTTTAGTATCAAATACAGTATTAATTAATCCTGTAATTGTATTCGTAGTTCAAGTGCTAACTCTTAGCAACTCAGCTTTGATAGCAAGACAAGTATTTTTTGCAAAGATAATGCGCAAAGCATTAGCAATTAATACTGATTAATTTCTGGATATATAGAATATTTTTGCCACTTAGAACTCTGTACTAGTAATTAGGAGAAGTAGCTTCATGTCCACCTCTGAGTCTAACTCTTTTGAACCAGGTAACAATGGTTCCTCGGGCGACGTAAACGATTTACTGCTACAATCGCCGTTCGGTCGCTTAAGTGAAGTCTTAGATGTTGAGGATCTTGCTAATATTTTTAGTGGTGTTGGTGATGCTGCTGATAGCAATAATGCAGAGAATCCATTTGCTAGCGACAATCCCAATTCAGAAAGCGATTTAGCTTACGGTGGTAATCCTTTTGCTGGTGATAACTTTTGGAATATATTCGCTGGTGGTGTTAATCCAGGTGAAGAGGATAATCCATTTACTAGTGCTGAAAGCCCTCTAGTTAGCGAAGACAATACTACTAGTAGCGATAATCTCGTTCCGACTCAAAACGATCTTTCCTCTACCGATTTAAATAACCTACTGCAACAGTCGCCATTTGGTCCTTTAAGCGAAGTTACAGGTGAAGAAGGTTTAACTAATATCTTTAGCGGTATTGGTAGTCCTCCTGAAGGCAGTACAGCTTCCTCTGCTGACAGCAATAATCCGCCTACAGGTAGCGAAGATAGTAACCCGTTTGCTGGAGGTGGCAATCCTTTTATCAATACTGATAACCTGAGTACGAGTGGTAGTAGCACGTACCATGACAACAACAATTCTATTACTGGTAGCGGTAATTGGATATTTGCTAATGGAGACTGGCAGCAATTAATCGATCTTAATTCTTCTAGTGAAGGCAACTCGCCTTTTGGTAGCGATACTACTCTTCAAGGTGCGATCGCATACTTCAAAGGTAACGGTTTAACCACTGATAATAACTCGTCTTCTAGCGATAGTAATAGTAACCTTGCCTTTAACAATCTACCCATACCTATTAATAATAGTGACTGGCTGACGAGTCTTGCCGATTTAGCCGATCCTGAAAGTGCGGCTAGTGCTACTAATAATAGAACTATTGGCAATGGCAACTGGCATTATGGTAGTGGTAATGAAGTTGTTGGTAACGGTAACTGGCTTTTTGCTAGTTACAACGATCTTCTCGGTAACGGCAACTGGTATTACAATAACGATAACGCTACTGTTGGTAATGGTAACTGGTATTTTGGAACTGAGAATGCAACCATTGGTAACGGTAACTGGCTTTTTGCTAATGCTAATGAAAGCATCGGTAACGGTAACTGGTACTTTGATGATGCCAACAAAACCGTTGGTAATGGCAACTGGCATTTTGGTAGTGAAAATGCAACGATTGGCAATGGTAACTGGTATTTCGGTAGTGGCAATGCAACGATTGGTAATGGCAACAGATTTAGCGGTAACGATAACTTAGTTATTGGTAATCCTTTAGCCAATGGCTTCAAGGATATTGGTGATGGGAAGCTAGTTATTGGGAATAGCGATTGGACGTTTGTTACCGATCGCAATGCCATTAGCGATGAGGTTGACAGCTTGCTAACCAGTAGTTTGGGAAATTTCTATAATAGCGATGCCGATAGCAACCAACTTAGTCAAGGTATTGACTCGCTGATCGATCGAGTCGGGAAAGATTTCTTGAGTTTACTCGGTAGTGGTTGGAATTCCGAGTCATCAACAACGACTCCAAGTATTGACATCAATGAAAGCATTTTTAGCGATCGCGAAGTCAATACCGAGCTGGATATTAGTATTAACTCTTTAGCCGAACAAATCAAACAAGATTTACTAACGTCGCTTGGTAGCGGTTCCCCTTCTGGACAAACAGAATTGACTCAAACTACCGAAGGCAACCTCTTCAATAGCGAGAATTTTCTCGCCGCTTTTAACTCCGATCTCACAAATACTAATCTTTCTTCTGTCACACTAGCAGAATAAAAGTTGAAGTTGAAGTAGATTGAGTATGACGAGTCTGGGCTGGGGTGCGAAAGTCATTTGCGTGCCAACTAATTCATAAATAGGCACTCAAAACTATTTCCCACCACCGCTCAATACTGGTATAGTCAGTGACTCGAAAATCTGCCCTTCCCCTGTTCATTTTTCACCTGTTTAAATCCATACTCAATCCAACCGCGAAGGCTATAGCGTTTCCCCAATTGTAACTGCCAAGATTTAGGTAGATTAGTCATCACAAACCAAGTCTCAAGTGGATTTGTAGTTGGGCTGTTTGTTTGACTGATTTTGTAGTAGCGGATTGGATGGGCTTTGCTAAAGACAATTTCGCGCTCTCTAGCGAGTTTCATCTGGTCGATGAGAGAGAGCTTGAACGAATGCACGCGGCTCGGTTGTAATGGACTTTCTGACCTGCTACTACTAGTAGCACACCATGAGGACTACGAATTGCAACCAGAAAAGGAAGTTTTAAGCGAAGAAATTCGTGAATCACATCTCCACTTTCTCCATATCAGCTGTTTGCTAGTACTAGCACAAGAGCGGAATTTCCATTCCTCAAGTGCTTGTAAAATTTCCACCGCTAATTGGGGGGCGCGTTTTATATACATCACCCGGTTGCAGTCGTGAGCGTGGTTTGAATATCTTCAATTGCAATGGGTACGTGATGTTATCTACGACTGCATCAGCGTTGACCGACACAATTCCACGATCTGTTTTACCCAAGTTACCAATGTATTGCTTGGCAACAGAATCGGTAGTTTTTCCGGCTTTTTTATCGCCTGTTGCATCAATACAGGCGCTGGATTGAACGTTCTCCAACCAACTGTTCGATCGACTCTAACCGCCTGGCTCGAATCTGTTCCACCTGCCACGGGGTGCGCTGCGTCCGCACATCGCCAAACAGGTCTTGGTAGTCATTGCACTCATCATCGACGAAGCCAACAGTAGTAACGGCAGGACGTGGCTCAACCATGCTCTAGCAGTGAAATAGAAAGTTTTACCATCTATTTTACTCCCGCTAAGGTGACAGAAGAAAGATAACAAATTTAAAATTGGTAATCGGTAGTTGGTAAGTGGTAGTTGGCGAGAGGTATTTTCACGCATCACTCTCTACTGTCAACTGACCCTTATCTGCATCTAGAGTTGCAGAGATACCAACTGGTAATGCGGCGTTGCAACCATCGTGACCGAAAGGCAAATCTGAAACTATGGGAAGATTTAAATCCCCTAAGCGATCGCATAATACTTCTTCTATAGTCAAACTAGAAATATTTGGCGGTGGTTCGCAACGGCTAAAACGTCCTAAAGCAATACCTTTAACCTTAGTAAATGCACCGCTCAAACGCCATTGTGTCAAAAGGCGATCGATCCGATACGGTGCTTCGGTAACATCTTCTAAAGCAAGAATAACACCATCAAAATTCGGTTGAATCGACGTACCCAGGAGATGAGTCGCAACAGTCAGATTTGCTGGTAGCAGCACACCCGTCACCACGCCACCACCCCAACCCTTCCCCTGGAGAGGAGATAGGGGACGACCTTCCACCCAATCGAATAATCTTTGTCTAGACCAATCTGGTTCCCCTGCTAGCGTCGTCAGTACAGGCGCGTGAACTCCTGAAATTCCTTCTTTACATAGACTCCAGAGTAAGGCGGTAATGTCGGAAAAACCGATAAGCCATTTGGGAAAGGATGTGGGGGCGCACAGCTGTGCGCCCTTACCAGCCATCCACGTCCAATCTTCCAGAATTCTCATCCCACCATAGCCACCCCTAGCGCAGAGAATACCGCGACAGTCGGGATCTTGCCACGCATCGAGGAGTTGTTGGCGACGACTCGCATCGGTTCCGGCTAAATATCCAAAAGTGTCGCCGATTGTAGGACTAACTTTAACTTGATAACCACGCGATCGCCATATTTCGATCCCCTGTTCAAATGCTGCCATTTCTCGCAAAGCGCCGCTAGGGGCAATTACTTTTAATAAATCTCCTGGTTTTAGTGGCGGTGGCGGCTGGCAAATAGGCATTGCTGCATATACCGAAACTGTAGTTAGCGTAAAATATACCTGGGAGGTATACGATTATGCAAATAGCTAATACAGATTTAATGGGAAGAATTATAACTGCAAAATCTCCCTAAACCACTGCTCAAACCGATCGCCTAACGCCTCTAAAGAAAATTCAGCTTCGGCTTGTTGACGACAAGTATAACGATTAATTTCATCTAAACGCGCGATCGCATTTACCAATCCCTCTACACTATCTGGTTCGACTAAAAATCCCGTCTTCCCATCTTGAATAATTTCGGCGGGTCCCCCACGGCGATATGATATAACTGGTACGCCACAAGCTAAGGCTTCAATTGCTACATTGCCGAATGCTTCTACCCAACGGGGAGTCATTAACATTGCCCGACACTGACGCAATTCTTGTTGCATTTTTGTGGTTGAAAGAAACCCTAAATACTCAAAAGGTGCGTTAGCATAAGTCTGACAAATTTGCTGCCAGTAGTCTTCATCTTGAATTTTTCCCATAACTTTTAAGGGAATTTTAGCAATTTGAGCTGCGGCGATCGCATCTTCTAAGCCTTTTTCAGGAGCAATCCTTGCTAACCAAGCTAATTGGTTTTGAGGATGAGAACAAAACTCATATAAGGATAAATCTATGCCACTACTGAGATAATATATGGGTGCATTGCCGTGCGCTTCTACAAAAGAAAATGTTGTTCCTTGAGAGGGAGTATAGAAACCAATCGTCCCTGGAAATTGCTCTGCAACTTGTGCCACAATTTCATCCATCGCAGCATAAATTGAACCCATGCTCACAAAATGGGCAATAGGAGTTTTAAAAAATGGGGTGAGATAAAATGGCAACCAATCGTAAGCAAAATTGACAATTAAATCGTACTCATTCTGTACTTGTCTTGCATATTCACACATATTCGCCAGCACAGAATTTTCCGGCATAGTAATGGGTGCATTTCTTTCCTGGTTCTGGGCAATAATTTGTAAATTACCAGGAATTTCTACAATTGGCATCGACTCAAGTTTCGACCCTTGAGGGGCAAGAATTTGCAGCGTATGCCCCCGCTTTATCATTTCTTGAGCAATATTGTACAGGCTTAATTCTACTCCACCCCCCAATCCTGTGCCGAGGGGTCCCACGGAAGTAGAGATAAATAATAGTTTCAATGGTAGTTGGTAGTTGGTAGTTGGTCATGAGTGAATAGCGCATGGCAGAGATTGTCTCTACATCCTTCTGACTCCTGACTCCTCAGTTTTAACTTTTGACTTTTAGCTTTTGACTTTCATAACTCTGATTCTTTCATAGGAACAGGTACGGACTTTGCTGTTTCCAAAACTTTTTCCGATTCGGATAGATGTGACTCTTTGGCTGTGGATTTCTGAAACAACTGTTCTAATTTCTCTCGCTGATTGACGAGATAAATACTAACTAAGGTGAGAGAAACGCCCGTCCACTGGATGGGGCTGAGAACTTCGGAGAGAATTAAGCTACCAAATAAGAGGGCAAATACAGGTGTGAGAAAGGTAAGGGCGCTAAGACTGGTAAGGTTACCGCTAGAGGCAAAGTAGAAGAATAACCCATAGGCGATCGCACTACCAAAAATCGTGGCATAACTTAGCGATATCCACCCAGATAAACTAATATCTGCCCATTGCCCAGCCTCTAACCCCGCAGAAAGAGCAAATAAGGGAATTCCACCAATAATCATATGCCATCCCGTTGCTGACACCGGATCGGCGTGACGACAAACATAACGAATAGCTACCGTACCGACAGCCATTGATAGGGCTGCGAGTAACATCAACCATTCGCCGCTGGCGAATAAGGATTGTAGGGGCGGGTTCACCTGAAATATTTGTTGCAACACTGACATATCTGGTAAACTCGCCCGCACAGGGGTAATACCAGAAAATAGGTTGAGAATTAAATCGTCTGGTAAGCCAATTAAACTAATCCCCAGTACGCCAAACATCAATCCCAGCCATCCCCATAAACCGATTCGTTCGCCAAATAACCAACTCGACATTAAAGCCACAGCTAGAGGCTGGGAGTCAATCATAACCGATCCTAAACCCGCCCCAGTTCTCACTAAACCTTCTGCCAAAAAGCCTTGAAACAGCGATCCATCAATTAAGGCAAATAGACTAATCCACAACCACGCCGCCCATCCTTTAGGCTGAGGTCTACCCATCGCCATTGCTGCACCTAATACTAATATGCCAGCAGGCAACAGTCTGACTCCTGCCATGAATAAAGGTGTTGTATGGGGAATAACGCCTTTCATCGCTACCATTGCTGTTCCCCAGAGGAAAAAGGGTGCGATTAGTAGCACGGAGGCAAAGGGTAATCTTGATTCAGTCAGTTTCAGATGCATGGGATGGCTGACGGCTGGGATGAGAAGATAACATTTCTCCGATCTTAATCGATTATGTATTTTTGTGAAGCGATCGCTATGTACCGTAACAGAAATCTACAGAGAAAAAATGTTCTATGCTTAAAGTCTAAATTGAGTTACGTCTGGTATATAACTGTACATGCTACGGCTGTTTAAAACCCCTTTTCGCAAACAAATTGCACGGCTAGAAATTACTGGGGCGATCGCGAGTGCGACGCGCAAAAGAGTTCTAGAAGCCCTCAAAACTGTAGAAGAAAGACGCTTTCCCGCCTTACTACTCCGCATTGATAGCCCTGGCGGTACGGTAGGAGACTCTCAGGAAATCTATAGTGCTTTAAAACGACTGCGAGAAAAAATCAAAATTGTTGCCAGTTTTGGTAATATCTCTGCTTCTGGCGGTGTCTATATTGGCATGGGAGCCAGTCATATTGTGGCAAACCCAGGTACGATTACGGGTAGTATTGGGGTAATTCTGCGGGGCAACAACCTAGAACGCTTGCTAGATAAAATTGGTGTTTCGTTCAAAACAATCAAATCTGGACCCTATAAAGATATCCTGGCTTTCGATCGCGAATTGACAGAACCAGAACAACATATTTTGCAAGAATTGATCGATACCAGCTATCGGCAATTCGTTCAATCTGTGGCTGAAGGGCGAAATCTGACAGAGGAAGCTGTGAGAAGCTTTGCAGACGGACGCATTTTCACCGGACAGCAAGCTTTAGAGTTAGGCGTTGTGGATCGGTTGGGAACTGAAGAAGATGCCCGTCGTTGGGCAGCAGAGTTAGTCGGACTCGATCCAGAAAAAACCAAGTGTTTCACTCTAGAAGAACGCAAACCCCCATTGCAGCGATTACTTTCTAGGGAGTCTACGGTAGCATCTGGTTTATTAACTGGGGTAGATTGGTTAGAGTTTGAGCTATCTACCAGCGGCTTACCTTTGTGGCTATATCGTCCGTAATTGAGATGATTTTGGCTGATTCTAGATCCTAGTGGCTAGCGACTAGTGACTAGATCGGAATAAGAATCTAGCCACCAACCACTAGCCACTCATCAACACAAACAACTATTCGGTTAATTTAATTTAAGGAGGAATTGAGCGTGGAGTGGCGATTAAAAGCAATTCGTGGGGCAACAACCGTTACAGAAAATACGGTGCAGGCAATTGACGAAGCCGTGACAGAAATGTTAGATGAGTTGGAGATGAAGAATCAGCTAGATCCGACTCAAATTGTGAGCGTCACTTTTACTGTCACTCGCGATCTCGATGCCATTTTTCCCGCTGCGATCGCCCGCAAGCGTCCTTTCTGGGACTGCGTAGCCATGCTTGACGTACAGCAGATGCATGTAGAAGGTAGTTTAGAACGTTGCATCCGCTGCTTAATCCACGCAAATCTTCCTGCTAACCAAGTTCAGATTTGGCATCCTTATTTACGCAAAGCAAAGAGTTTACGCCCCGATTGGAGTTCTCCTCAAAGGCTTGTACAACCAGAATCAGTCCAAACTCATTTAAGGTGAAAAGACAGCTTTCAACTGCAAAACTTTTCCACGCAACGTACAAAAATTTCTACTCCCATACCCAAAGCAGTTTCATCAAAATCAAATCGAGGATGATGGTGAGGATAAGCTAAGTTTTTGCTGAGATTAGCAGAGCCTAAAAAGAAGTAGCATCCTGGGACTTCTTGTAAGAAAAATGACATATCTTCACCACCCATTGTTTGACATTCCGGCACGATACCAATGGGCGTTTCTACAACTTTTTCAGCTTGCGATCGCACCAAATCTGCTATTTCTGCATTATTAATTACAGGTGGGTACAATTGCCAGTATTCTAACTCGTAACTCGCACCTTGACTCTGACAAACACCTGCAACAATTTGTTCAAATCGTTGACCGAAATAGCCGTCATATTTCGGATTAAAATAGCGGACTGTACCGCCCAGATGGGCTGAATCTGCAATGACGTTATGGGCAGAACCAGCATGAAATTCTCCTACTGTGACGACAGCAGAATCAATTGGATCGACATTTCGCGCCACAATTGTTTGTAAAGCATTCACAACTTGACTGGCGACGAGAATTGCATCTACTGTTTGATGCGGCATTGCACCATGTCCGCCTTTCCCCTTAATTTTGAGGTCGAATAGTTCTACCGCAGCCATTAACGCGCCGCTACGCACTCCAACCGTACCCAAAGGTAAGTTATTCCACAGATGCAAACCGATAATTGCATCCACATCGGGATTTTTTAACACTCCCGCTTCAATCATTGGTTTTGCACCGCCTGGTCCTTCTTCTGCTGGTTGAAAGATAATTTTTACAGTACCCGCAAAATCTTCTTGGTGCTGAGAAAGATAGTATGCTGTCCCTAGTGCGATCGCGGTATGTCCGTCGTGTCCGCAAGCGTGCATTACACCATCATGCTGCGACTTATAAGGCACGTCATTTTGTTCTTGGATGGGTAACGCATCCATATCGGCGCGAATGGCTAGAACGGGCGCACAGCTGTGCGCCCTTACAGATTTTTTGCCTTTGATTGTGGTTACGATTCCTGTTTTGGCAATTCCTGTTTGGTGTTCGATGCCCCATTCTTGTAGCTTTTGGGTAATAAATTCAGATGTAATAAGTTCCTTAAACCCTAGTTCTGGACGTTGATGCAGCCGCCGCCGCCATTCTACCAATTGTGCTTGCAACACTTGGATATCTGGACGAATACGGGAGCGATCGACTGTGAGAGGATTTAAGGAAGTAGAAACCATGCTGAGTAAATAATCTTTTGGGGCAGAATTGCTGACATAGCTATACTCAGTTTAAGGTGCTAGAGAGAAATCTGCATCCTGATGGTTAAGTAGTGCGATCGCACCTGCAAAAAGTCAAAAGTCAAGAGTTAAAAGTCAAAATGATAGGTATTTGTAGTGAAAATTAAGTATAGGGTGGGTAATGCCCGCAAGATGAAATTAAATTGAATTTTTACTAAATTGCGATCGCAGTCTTTGGCGAAAATCTTTTGCAGCTGCTAAGGGGTTGGAGTTAGTGAGGCATTCAGCCAGTAAATTAATATCTAAACTCGGTAATATTTCGCTTCGATCTATTCTCTCATAGCCAAAAGTTTGCTGAAACTGAGAAGGCGTTTCTTCACGCAAATGATAAAGAGAGAAATTCTCATTTTGCCAAAACCAAACTTCTCGTACACTCAATCGCTGATAGAGTTCTAATTTATTAATTCCACCGCCAGTTACTACTACTTCAATAGCTAAATCGGGAAAATCTTTTTCAGTGCCAATACAATAGCTTTCATCTGGTTCTCCACCTGCTTGGCTTTCTTCCTTGCGAAAAGTCGTAGAACCTGTAGGAAAGTACTCTGTATCTGTTTCTAAAAAGAAAAGTTCTAATAATCCACCAATACGAGTTTTTCCCTTTTCATGACGGCGACTTGGCGACACAATTTCTAAAACTCCATCTAAATAAGCAACCCGATAGCCAGAATTATCGCCTAAATCGGCAACTAAGGCTTCGTAATGCTGCCAACTCACTCCAGTAACAATCCGTTTCTCTTCTGGATCGTCAGCTTGCAGGCGTTGAGTTAAATCGTTGAGTAACACCATAGTCGAAAGTCAAAAGTTAAAAGTCAAAAGTCAAAATAATATGTTAAAGACAATCTTCTATAGCCCTCCTTATTAAGGGAGATTTCTATAGCCCCCCTTAAAAA
>NZ_PYCI01000066.1:0-34780 GCF_003015105.1 Chroococcidiopsis sp. CCALA 051
TCCCCACTCCCTTCGGTCGTGGGGTCCCCGAGTTCCCCCTTGTCCTTCTTGTCCCCCTTGTCCTCCCTGCTCGTGCGCTCCCTTTCTTCATTGATAACTGTCCTTAGTTGGGCAAACCTCATAAAGTGGTAGGGTAACTTGAAATGTCGTACCTACGCCAATTTCACTTTCTACTGTAATTGTTCCCTGATGGGCTTCAACAGACTTTTTGACAATGGCAAGTCCTAATCCCGTGCCTGGAATTGTACCGACATTACTAGCCCGATGAAACGTCTCAAATAATTGGGATAGTTCTGTTTGCGGAATACCGATCCCTTGGTCTTGAACTTGGAAAATCAGATGTTCTAATTGAAAGATTAGCTCGAAATTGACAGCACCACCTTTAGGAGAATATTTAATTGCATTTGAGAGTAAATTACTAAAAATGTGTCGTAGGAGCTTTTCATCCATACAAGCATGAATATACTGGCGCTTGCAATGAAATAAAACCTTATGGTTTTTGGCAGTTATTTCTATTTCTTCTATTAGTTCTTGACAAAAGTTGACGACATCAATCGAGTGGGGATTAAATTCAATTTTTCCAGCTTCTACTTTACCAATCAAAAGTACATCATTTAAAAGTCCGGTCATGTGTTTTACAGAATTAGCAATTCGCTGAAAATGCTGATTTTTGCGATCTTCTGTCCATTTGTAACCATAATCTCGTAGTAACTCTGTTGAAGATAAAATTGTAGTTAATGGTGTCCGAAATTCATGAGAAGCTATAGAGATAAATTTACTTTTCATCTCGTTCAAATGCTTTTCTTGTTGTAAAGCTCGATCGGTTTCTGCTTTGGCAGCCTCAGCTACTCTTACCTGTAACATCGCCGCTTCTATTCTTTTCTTTTCAGTTATATCTCGCGCTACACAAACGAAACCCTGCTTGTTCCCCTGTTCGTCAACAATAGCAGAAGAACTAAAAGATACAGGAATTGCTCTACCTGCGGCTGTTAACAGATTTGTTTCCAGATTGAGATTTAACCCGCGATCGGCTAACGTATAAACACTCAAGTTTGTGTTTTGGCTTAGAAAAATATCGATCGACTTACCAAGTAATTTGCTTTCTGAAAACCCAAGTAAATCGAGTGTTGCTTGATTTACCTTAGTAACAATTCGCTCTGGATTAGTTACAATTAGTAAATCTGACATCGAACTGAGAATTTTATCTAAATAGATTTGAGATACTGTTGTTCTCGATAAACCTAATATCATTTGATTAAAAGCATCAGCTAAAACTCCGAGTTCATCGTGAGAATCGATCGCAACTCTAGTTTCTAAATGACCTTCTCCAACCTGAATTGCTGCTCCTTTTAGCTTGTCGATCGGTTTAAGAATAGAACGAGAAATGAAATAGCCTAGAATAATGGCAGTTATGACAGCAGCTAAAGTTGAGGAGACAATCGCGCGCTCTCCCATGAGAAACATTTTTTCGGTTTCTCTAACTTCAGTTGATAAACTATTTTCGGCTCGCTGTTTGTATTCCTCGACCTCGGGCAATATGCTTTTTTCTACATACCATTCTAATTTATCTGCTAAAAGCTGCTTGGCATCCCACTCATTAGTAGATAGTAATTGTAAATATTGCGTAACTAAAGTTTTATATCTTAAAAAATTGGCTTTTAATGCCTTAAGGCTTTGATAACTTTTCTCAGCTTCTTCTCGCGTAAGTTCAGTTTCAAAACTTACTATCAATGCCGGATCGTTTTTCTGAATTCTATCATTTATATTGTTTTCTATTGTATTTAATTTAGACTCGATTAGTGCAATAATTTCTCCTCTACTATATATATGTATTTCTCCAATTGAAAGTTTATGCGTTGCTACATTTACTGCTTGTATGTCAGCGATCGCCCGACCGGAGAACTCAAATTCATAAATGTATTTTTTGTTGATTCGCTCTATATGAGCGTGAGTATTTTTATCGACAACCAATGATAGACAACCGATTGAGCCTACTAATAAAGAAGTCCCGACAAAACCTATAGTTAACTTTTGACGAATCTTCATGTTAGAAACCAATTTATGGGAGTCGCGATCGCGCTGATAGCTATAGCTATGCATTTTCATTTCAACTTCCGGGAATTGCGATCGACGACCGTAAAAATACGGGTGTATTCCGTATCTCCAAAAAAAATAGAGGCGCAAACGCTTGCGTCTCTACAATCGAACTTATAACCAGTTAAGAATCTATGAAGTCTTAGTTTTTGATTTAGAAGCAGTCGTGGTCTTGCGAGTGCTGCTAGCGGTTTTTTTCTTGGCTGTAGTTGCAGTCCCGTTACCGTTAGCACTTGCCTTAGTAGATTTGCGCGTTGTTGACTTTTTACCGCTCGATTCCTTGGCTGACAATAGTTCTAACGCTTTTTCTAAAGTCATATCTTCTACTTTTTGTCCCTCCGGTAATCCCGCGTTGGTCTTACCGTGCTTGACGTAAAGCCCGTAGGGTCCCTCAAAGATATTGACTGGTTCTCCGTCCCCCGGATGAGCGCCCAACTCGCGTAATGCTGATTTGGATTTGCTGCTGGTACGTCGTCCTTTCTTGGGTTCGGCAAGAATCTCTAGCGCCCGTTCTAGAGTCACTGTCAATACGTTGTCACTGACTTTAAGCGATCGATAGTCTTTGCCTTCCTTACCTTGGTCGTGGACGACATAGGGTCCATAGGGTCCAATACTAGCTTGAATTTTGCCTCCCGTTGCTGGGTGAGTACCAAGTAGCCGCGGTAGAGATAGCAAACCAACAGCTGTCTCTAGGGTGAGGTTATCGGGCGTGACACCTTTAGGCAACGAGGCTTGCTTGGGTTTGGGCTTATCCTCAGTTTTTTCCCCTAGTTGCACGTAAGGACCGTGAGGACCGATCTTGACATAGATCGGCTCTCCAGTTTCAGGGTGAATCCCTACTTTGTCCGGTCCTTCGGTTTTCTGTTTGAGCAACTTTTCCACTAATTCGGCATCTAAATCTGCCGGAGTCCAGTCTTTAGGAATGGAAGCAGTCACAGTATCGCTACCGTTCTGTGCTTCGATATAAGGACCGTAACTACCGATGCGGACTTTTGCTTCTAAGTCATCAAAAGCGACCGTTCTCGCAACGTTGGCTTCAATTTGACTTTCCCGTGCCTTAACTAGAGTTTCCAGTCCCGCATCGCCTGAATAAAACTTGCGGAGATATGGCAACCAAGCTGCTTCACCCGTGGCAATATCATCCAAGGTTTGCTCCATTTTGGAGGTAAAGCTAGGGTCTACCAAGTCAGGAAAATGCTGTTCTAACAAGGCAGTGACAGCAAAGGCGGTGAAAGTAGGAACGAGGGCGTTGCTGACGATTTGGGCATAGCCTCGGTCTACAATCGTGCCGATGATGCTGGCGTAGGTACTGGGGCGACCGATACCCTCGCTTTCTAGGGTTTTAACGAGAGAAGCTTCCGTATATCTCGCAGGGGGTTGGGTTTCGTGTCCGATCGCCTCTAGGTTTTTGCAGTCGGGGCGATCGCCTTTTTTCATCGGTGGTAAAATGACTTCCCGATCTTCTAATGCTGCTTCTGGGTCGTCGTAACCCTCCACATAAGCACGTAGGAAGCCAGGAAAATCAATTCGCTTCCCACTAGACCTAAATCCCGCGTCTTCTACCTGTAATTGCACGATAACTTGAGTTTGGCGCGAGTCTGCCATTTGGGTCGCCACGGTGCGCTTCCAGATCAAATCGTAGAGATCGAATTCTCTGCCACTCAAACCTGTCTCCTTGGGCGTGCGGAAGCTACTTCCAGCGGGGCGAATGGCTTCGTGTGCTTCTTGTGCGCCTTTACTTTTGGTGGAGTACTGGCGCGGTTGGGGACTGAGATAATTTTTGCCATACATCTGCTCGACGCAACTACGGGCAGCTGCGATCGCCTGCTCGGATAAATGCACCGAGTCGGTACGCATGTAAGTAATATATCCCTGTTCGTAGAGGTTTTGAGCGACCCGCATCGTGTCCCGCGCCGACAAGCGCAGTTTGCGGTTAGATTCCTGTTGCAGGGTAGAGGTGGTAAAGGGTGGTGCGGGTTTGCGCGTCGTAGGACGTTCTTCTAAATCCGTCACCGTCCAAGGTTTGCCCGTTAAACGCTCTAGTAGTTCCCTGGCTTGGGTTTCATTCAATAAAACAACATTGCGTCCGGCAACGATCTGCCCTGTATCTGGGTCAAAATCGCTGCCATTGGCGACTTTTGTACCAGCTAGGGTGGTGAGTTTGGCTTCAAATTCACCTTTCGCCTCTTTGCCTTTCGCCTCCAAGGTAGCTTTGAGATCCCAGTAACTCCCTTGGCGGAAAGCGCGGCGTTGCCGTTCGCGGTTAACTAAAAGTCTGACTGCAACTGACTGGACTCGTCCGGCGGATAGCCCTTTGGCTATTTTTTTCCACAGTAGGGGGGATAGGGTGTATCCTACCAGGCGATCGAGTATTCGGCGCGTTTCTTGGGCGCGGACGAGTTGTTCGTCAACGGTGCGGCAATTTTTCAGCGCTTTGCGGATTGCGTCTTGGGTAATTTCGTGGAATACCATCCGCTTGACCGGAACTTTTGGCTGGAGTAGCTGCAACAAGTGCCAGCTAATGCTTTCGCCCTCTCGGTCTTCGTCTGTCGCCAGTACGAGTTCGTCAGCAGATTTTAGTGCTTCTTTGAGCTGCGTGACAATTTTCTTTTTATCCTTGGGAATCACGTACAGCGGTTCAAAGTCACTTTCCACATTCACGCCCAACTGCGCCCATTTTTCCCCTTTAACGTTGGCGGGAATATCGGTGGCTGATTGGGGTAGGTCGCGTACGTGACCCATAGACGCTTCTACCCGAAAGTCCCTTGGTAGGTAGTTACGGATGGTGCGTGCTTTGGTGGGGGATTCGACGATAACGAGAGTTGACATGAGAACCTAAAGGAAAAATAGCGGCTGCGGCTGAAAAATCAGAATTAAGGATTTATCGGTCGGATGTCAATAGTTCACTCCTAGTACGATTGGATTGGGTCAGCATCAAGTGCCTATTGCAGAAAGCGATCGCTGCGGTGGGCATAGCTCCAGCCTCTCCTACCAAACTATTTCCATCTTTAACTTATATCTAGCATTAGTGGCTACCATTAAATGCAAGTTATAGTTCTAGACAATAGCTGGAAGTCCAGGCAGGTAGTGCCAAAATTCACATAAAAATTTTATAATTCATGCCGCTCGCTCTTGGTAGTTGCAAGGGCGATTTTCTCGGAAATAGCTTTACTTTACACGGTTGGCATCTGAAAAAATGCAGATGTACTGAAGTTATGCAGCATAATCGAGGGTAGAGCGGTTTTTGTAGTTTTTTGTAGTGTAAACGAAACGATGCGGCGATCGCGCGATGTTACTTGATGTTACCCGAGGTATTGTTCGATTACTCGTACAGCAATTTGAGAGAAAGAGTTCATAGGATTGCAGACATTCAATCTTGAAGGATAAGGGGCATTATAGGCACAAGGCAGCACTATCTACCTCCGTATCATTTCTGATAGAGCGTGAATTTAGAATTTGAATTTGGAATTTTAGGTAATATAAATTTGTATCCGCTCGCAATTTAACTGAGGTGCGATCGCATGATCTTTTAAGCACAATTAGCGCAAAATACAGCCAATTACCAAGGTTTTTTATTGTCCGCGTCCTGGTTTACAATGTGCAAAACCTAACGCTTCTGTATCCAAAAAACTAGCGATCGCCATCTCAACTACTGCTTCAATTGGGTATTCGATTTCAGCAGCACGAGCAATTAAGGCGGTGCGAATTCGTTCGGGCAAGCGTCCTAAAATGACTTCGGCATCAGCAGGAGAGAGTTGCTCTTGAAGTTTGGCTTGCATGGCTTTACCTGAATTGTTGGATTGTGGCAACTATATGAATATATCAGATATGATATAAATAACACATGAATGAAACGGATAAACCTTTGGTTTGGTTGCATGGCGAGATCAAAACACCTCCTTTTAGCCAAGTAGCACGCATAGAAGCAGGAGTTTTGCTGCGACGGTTACAGCAAGGTGACAACTTAGGACTGCCCCATTCAAGACCAATGACAAGTATTGGGACACGCTGCCACGAACTACGGATTCGAGATGCAGATAAGAATTGGAGAATCATCTACCGAATTGATGACGACGCAATTCTAATTCTTGAAGTGTTCAATAAGACAACTAGAACAACACCTACCAGTGTTATCGATATCTGTCAAAAACGACTCAGCAAATACGACAAAGATATACAGGATTAATTGTATGAAAGAAGTCAAAAGAAAAAAACTAGAAGAAAAAGGTTGGAAAGTCGGAACTGTTGCAGAATTTTTAGATCTTACCCCAGAAGAAACTACACTTATTGAAATTAAGCTTGCTCTCAGCCGTCACCTCAAAGAACGGCGACAAAAATTAATGACCCAAACTGTACTTGCAGAGAAATTACACTCTAGCCAACCTCGAATCGCTAAGGCTGAAAATGGTGATGCTTCAGTTTCTATTGAATTACTCATTCGGGCAATGCTAGCAACAGGCGCAACTCCTCAAGAAATTGGACAAGTTATTGCACAAGTGGGCTAAATTTAAACACTCTAATTGAAACAATCGTATGCTAGAAAAGTGGCGATCGCGATTTAACTGGGGTGCGATCGCGTGAGTTTTTAAGTGCAATTAACACAAAATAAACCCAGCTACTGAGTTTGTTCTAGTAGAGATTTAGTAATAAATGAGCTATGTTGCCACTGCTGCTTAATACACTTCGTCATGGCTACCAATATCTACAAACACAGCTTTTCCATCTTCTGTAAAGTAGAACAATACTCTCTGGTCATAATCTATGCTAAAACTCCAAAATTCTTTGAGGTTGCCTGATAATTTGTGAGTTTTTAAGCTGGGAGCAAATGGAGCTATAATAAACTGCTCTAATTTCTGCCAAAATCTCGCCTCTAAATCTACATCGCTCTTAATACGTTTTTTAAAAGCACGTTTGAATGAGGAACTGAAACTGACTTCCACTATTATTCCTCTATCAGTTGCTTCAGTTCATTAATGTTGGCGGAAAATTTTAGTTCGCCTTTTTGCTGTTCAACCTGCGCCAATTGAAAGTTTTTATATATCTGTTGTCGGCGTTCTTCACGGATATACTGTTTCAGTAGCAGTTGGATTTCTTGTTTTTCGTCAGTGGATAGACTTTTGATTGCCTCGACCACATCGCTGAAGGTCATAGTGTACAAATCCTTTTCATGCTTACTCAATTACTTTAACATATCGCTTGTTGTGGGCGATCGCGCGTTGGCTGTAAGGGAATTGTTAGTTTGCGATCGCATCTTAAGTGATTAAATTGCGATCGCATGAGTTTCTTAGTACAATTAGCGCAAAATAAACTCAATTGCCGATGTTTTTATATGAGTCATTCAGCTAAAAATTAAGTAACTCAAATAAAAAATTTTCAGAATTAGTCTAATATCTATTACCAGGTTGCTAACTAACAATGAAAGCGAGCAACAGGATAGTAGCACCGAACGAAGCGCGAAAACTTTGCACGTCCGCTCCAAAGCGTTATTAGGCTTCTTACGGCGACTGAAAATGTTGCCACGATCATCCTTGCCTCCGATCCTATTTTGAATTACTTATCCGGTACTTAAGCTGCTCTCCCCTTCTTGATAACCTGCATAGCAAGGTTGTAACATTCATCGACGTGCATATCACCGATAGTTTTCATCGCAGCGATGCTAATTGCAAGTGCTGCGCTTTGTCCAATGATTGGGATAAACTTTGCAACTTGCCTTGCTCCAACTCGGATACCAACCCGTTTGAGAATAGTCAAAATTAATTGTTTGGTGATTACCTTACCCGCTAATTGAGTTCCCATGTTAGAAACAAGTCCATAAACTATTGCTTTCATTTGTGGATCAAGTTTTTCTATCTGGTCTGGGGAAAGTCCAAATTTACTATTGATAGCAGGAAGTAGTTGCAAGAGCAATCCAACATCAGCCGCAATGTCAAGTCCTGGAATTGGAACAAGGTTCGCTGCACCTGAAACGACTGCTCGCTTGACTACCATCTGTTTGCATTCTTTACGGATTTCTTCTAGTTCGCTGAGATTTGTCGGAAGCATTTAATAAACCCTAACCTTTCTATATTAGGATTCCCCGAAAAGCTACCTAACTATCTACTAGGCTGAAACTTTCTATATAACTACCTCGTATAGTTGTTTAATAAAATATCGCTTATTTAGTTATTTCTTCCTTATCTTCAAGATAGTTTTGAAGAACTCGATTAAGTTGCTGTAACTCAAATAATTCAAGAGAGATTGAAGTTGGTCAAGTATTTGATCGAAGAGTACCTGAGACATTAAGATTAACCTGCGATCGCATTCTCTTATCCATCTATTTTACAATCCTGTAATACCAAAAGACAGACTAGTAAAGAATTGTAGGGATTTCGGAACGATTTAGCCGCATGAGCTATCACAGGAATACTGTGCGAGTAAAGCGAGGCGAACTGTGGCTACGGGTGTGAGAATTGGGGTGTATTTCCTACTAGTATTAACACTTGTACTGGGTATAGCAGGGTGTGGTACGGCGCGGTTATCGGATGAACCACTACCAATAGTTACACCAATTCCACCGCCACCATTACCGAATTGGATTGAACAAATTAGTCCGATTGGAGAAGCTGAAACAAAAGCCCAAATTCGGATTCGGTTTAAAGAGGCGCTAATTCCAGTTGAGAGTATAGATAGCAGCCAAGATATCTTAAAGAAATTTGAACTTTACCCGCCTTTACCAGGACAATTTCGCTTTCTCACGCCGCGCATGGTAGGATGGCAAGGCGATCGCGCTTTACCGAAAGCTACACGGGTTAGAATTACCCTGAAAGCTGGATTGGCAGATTTAAAAAATCATCGTTTAGATAAGGATCTGGCTTGGACTTTCAGTACTGAAGCAATTAAGTTATTCAACTTACCAGGAATCGAGCCTAATTCGGAATCTTCATCTGAACCTTTGGGTTTGCAACCAACGCTGAAATTTAGTTCTAATGTCGAATTAAATTTAGAGTCTTTATCAAAACATGTCCAACTTGTAGCAGAGGAGAAAAAACAAAGCGTACCGCTGAAATTTCAGTTAGAGAAACAGGAAGTTATTGAGGAAGGTAATTCAGCTCAAGAGAAATTCGATCCTGCTAATCGCGATCGCAATTATACCATAATACCGCAACAAAATCTAGAAAAAGCAACTCGTTATCGTTTAGAATTTGCCCGTGGTTTGCTGCCTTTACACGGAAATTTACCCAGTACATCTACTTTTGCAACTCAGGTACAAACTTACGCACCTTTAGCATTTAATAAAATTGAGTATATCGGACAAGCTGATGCTGGTGGGGCATACGGTAGATTTGTTCAAGGTAGCCCCCAACTAATATTTAATAATGGTTTGGTCGCAGAATCTGCGATCGCCAATATTACAATTCAGCCAGCACCTAAAAAATTGCCTCGTTTGGTACAAGCTTACGAAGGTAATAATATAGTCAATCTCAATCCCTATGCTTTAGAACCAGCAACGACTTATACTGTTACTTTGGGTGCAAATCTTAAAGATAAGTTTGGGCAAACTCTCGGTAAACTAATTACTCAAAAATTCACCACAAGTGATGTTTCTCCCGATATTTGGGTTCCCACAGATTTGAATATCTTTCCTGATGGCAAAAATTTACAACTGAATATTAGCACGGTTAATTTACCTGAGTCGAGGTATAAAGCAGCCTATAAAGTCGTACAACCAGAAGATTTAGTTTATATTGATTCCGCCTATCCTAGAGGTGATGGTAACGATTTACTTCCTTCTCAGAGTTCTTGGCAAAAGTTTCCTGTTAAAGGACGCAAGAATCAATCGGTTGATACGACTGTTCCTCTACGAGAAAAACTGGGTAACTCTACAGGAATGTTAGCTTATGGCGTGCAGGCGCGCACTAATTCTTATAAGGAAAATGGTAAGCAGCAATGGCGCGAACCGACATTTTACGGATTAGTACAGTTAACTAATTTGGGTGTATTTAGTCAGTGGTTTCCCGATTCAGGTTTGATTCGAGTTCATCATCTTTCAGACGGTGCTGCTGTAGCGAATGCAAATGTTGAAATTTACGAATCTAAATTAGGGGCAAAATCTAGAATTGTACCCGTAGCTTGTGCGGTTGGAAAAACCGATTTAACTGGAACTTTACTGCTAAATCGTCAAGCTTTGCAAACTTGCACGGGAGGTGCAGAGTTTAATACACCACCTAAGTTACTCGTAATTGCTCGTGAAGGTCAAGACTGGACTTTTGCGCGGAGTGATGAGTATAGCGGTTCCTATGGCTACGGGATTGATGCGGGATGGAACAGCAACGAAATTGAATCGCGGGGTACGATTTTCTCAGATCGTCAATTATATCAACCAGGGGAAAAGGCTGAGTTGACTGGCGCAGCTTATTATTTACAAAATGGCATTATTAAACAAGATAAAAATGTATCTTATCAAGTTACGCTAGAAAATCCGAACGGAGAAAAGATAGATTTAGGTACTCAAACTACAAATGAATTCGGGACGTTTTCCTTAGAAATACCTCTCAATTCCAGTCAACCTTTAGGATACTATTCAATTCGTGCTAAAGGTGAAAGTGGTGCAGAAATTTCTGGTGAATTTCGCGTGGCTGAATTTAAACCACCTAATTTCAAAGTAGAATTGGATTTAGGTAAAGAATTCGTCCTATCTAACGATAAAATTGCAGCTACAGCTCAAAGTAATTATTTATTTGGTGCGCCTGTAGAAGGAGGAAAAGCACAATATTACGTCACTCGCAGCCAAACTAATTTTAATCCTCAAGGCTGGGAACAATTTTCATTTGGACGACAGTGGTTTTGGCCCGAAGAAAGCCCTAATATTACTAGTGATGTATTGCGATCGCGTCAAGTTTTAGATGCAGCAGGGAAAAGTAGTCAAATTGTACCTGTAGCTAAGGATTTACCTTATCCGATGACCTATCGTGTAGACGTGCAGATCTCGGATGTTTCCAATCTATCTGTAGCTGATTCTCGCACGTTTACGGCACTACCGAGCGATCGCCTCATTGGTTTGCAAAGCGATTTTGTCGCCGATGCTGGTAAATCTTTTCCCATTCAAGTTATCGTCACCGATCCTACAGGCAAAGCCGTGACAGGGCAACAAGTCCGCATCGAGTTACAAGAAATGAAATACAGCAGCGTTACCCAGGTGGTAGAAGGTAGCCAGACTCCTCACAATCAAGTGGAATATAAAACGGTAGCGCAAACGCAGACATCATCTAGCAATACTCCTCAACTTGTTTACCTGACTCCGCCAACATCCGGTTCTTACCGCATTCGCGCTAATTTTACCAATGCTAAAGATGAAAGCACTGCTACTGATACGCAGATTTGGGCGACGGGCGATAATGGGGTAAACTGGGGCGATCGCTACACGAACAATCGCTTAGAACTCAAACTGGATAAAGATAGCTATCAACCTGGGGAAACAGCCACAGTATTGATTCAGTCTCCCTATCCCGAAGCAGAATTATATTTGGCAGTTGTACGCCACGATACTCTATATCGCACGATTATTCCAGTTAAAGGTGGTGCGCCGCAAGTTCAATTTCAAGTCACCGCAGATATGTTACCAAACGCCGCAGTCGAAGCGGTATTGGTACGCCAGGGTACTCCCATATCTCAAGTCGAACCAGGAAGTTTAGAAAATTTGGTACGAATTGGGTTTGCACCTTTCAAAATTAATTTAGAAGATAAGTATTTAAAAGTGCAAGTGAATCCCGAAAAGCGATCGCTTGCTCCTGGTGAAGCGCAAACTGTTGAATTACAATTACAAGATGGAGTAGGAAACCCACTTCAAGGACAGTTTGCTGTCATGGTGGTAAATGAAGCCGTGTTGCAATTAAGCGGTTATCGACTACCAGATTTGGTACAAACAGTATACGCCGAACAACCAATTTCTACTCGCTTTGCCGATAATCGTCCCAATGTGGTTTTATCATCCCTAGCATCTCCCCTCGATAAAGGTTGGGGTTACGGTGGCGGAAATTCTTCGGGATTGGCAAGTACCCGCGTGCGGACAAACTTTCAACCTTTAGCTTACTACAACGGCGCAGTGCAGACAGATGCAAGTGGAAAGGCAAAGGTTACGTTTAATCTACCCGATGATTTGACAACCTGGCGAGTCATGGCGGTTGCTACCGATGGCGATTTGCGCTTTGGAAATGGGGAAGAAACGTTTATTGCTACCAAACCCCTATTATCTAGTCCAATTCTGCCGCAGTTTGCCCGTATAGGCGATCGCTTTGATGCAGGTTTATCTGTCACCAATACTACAGGGCAATCGGGAACGCTAGCAATTCAAGGTACTGTAGATGGTTCCATACAATTTGCTGACAATAATTCTGGCGATTTATCAACCCCAACAAAATCTGGTACGAGTGCTTATCGTTTCCCCTTTGTTGCCACTCGTGCAGGCAAGTCTACAGTCAAATTTACCACGCAATTAGATAGTACAACCGATGCTTTCGCCGTGCCGTTAGAAGTTAAACCGCTAGAAGTGACAGAACAAGTGGTAGAGTCAGGATTAACAAGCGATCGCACTTCCATACCCTTAAATATAGATAACAATGTCGTCCCCGATGCTGGTGGATTAGAAATTTCTCTTGCTAGTACACCTATTGCTAATATTACCGCTCCAGTACGACAAGTTCTAGACGAAGAACGGTTGCCATTTTTAGAACCAGCCGCCAGTCTACTTGCGATCGCGGCAAACTTACAAATTCTTTCCCAACAATACGGGCAAAAGGTGACTGATTTCAACCCCAGTCAACAAGCAAAAGCACTAGAACGATTGCAAAAACTTCAGTTACCCGACGGCGGCTTTGCTAGCTTACCTGGCGAGAAAACATCAGATCCTTTTGTTTCTCCTTATGCAGCATCAGCAATTGCTACAGCCCAAACCGCAGGATTCGAGCTTAATGCTACAATGGTGAATCGCCTCAAAACTTACTTGCAAAAACTGTTGGCAAATCCCAGTCAATACGATTTTTGTAAAGAGTCGCCTTGTAAAGAAAGGGTACGCTTAGAAGCTGCGATCGCACTATCGGAATTAGGCAACAAACAGAATGATTTTCTTGCCGATATTTATAACGGACGCGATCGCTTCGATCTCGTTACCAAAATTAAATTAGCACGATACCTGCATCTATTTCCAGAATGGCAGCAAGAGGCGAAAATTCTGACGGATCAATTGCAAGAGATTGTATATGAAACCGGACGCAGTGCCGTGGTAAACTTACCTTCCGGTTGGCAGTGGTTGAATTCTCCTACCACAAGTCAAGCCCAAGCCTTACGATTATTTATCGATACTAAGGCAAAGCCTGAAGTTTTAGCTCGATTGTTGCAAGGACTCTTGGCGTTGCGAAGGGAAGGAACTTGGCAGACAACCTATGATAATGCTGAAGCACTCACCGCTTTGGTGCAATATATGCGGGTAGAGACGTTACATGTAACGTCTCTACAACCCACACCACCTAACTTTACAGCAAACGTGCAACTAGGAGGTAAAAACTTAACTGCAACTCAATTTGAAGGCTACCGCAAACCCAGTGTAGATATTTCCGTACCGATGACTCAGCTACCCCGTGGGCAAAAAAATTTAAATCTAACTTTGAAAAAATCCGGTCGCGGGATGCTACACTACCTACTTGCCTATCGCTATCGCCTCCAGGGAGAACAACCAGGGCGCTTAAACGGACTTAGGGTGACGCGAGAAATTCGTCCGGCTAATGAAACCAAGGCATTGCGGCGAATTGGCTTATATGCGCCTGCCGAACCCTTGACAGTTCCAGTCGGACAAGTGTTTGATATAGGTTTAGAAATAATTAGCGATCGCCCTGTAGATCGAGTTGTAATAACAGATCCTCTCCCCGCCGGATTTGAGGCTGTCGATACGAGTTTCCAAACCGCTACGCCCTATTTCCAACCGCAACAAGACAGTTGGGAAATTGGCTATCAAACAATATACCGCGATCGCGTGGTAGCTTACAGTGACAGGCTAGAACCTGGAGTCTATCAACTCCATTATCTCGTGCGATCGGTCACTCCAGGCATATTTCTTTGGTCTGGTGCAGAAGCGCATTTACAATATGCCCCAGAAGAATTTGGGCGTTGTAGTTCCTCGCGGTTGGTGATTCAAGATTCGCAGTGAGATTTTTACTCTCCATCTACCCCAAAAACAACTTATACGCCGGATTTTGACTTTCATCCCAATAATTCAATCCCAGCGTATCGAGAAACGCCTGCCACTGTTCCATTTCCTGGGGCGGAACTTGCATTCCCACTACGGCGCGTCCGTAGTCTGCCCCGTTGTTGCGGTAGTGAAACAAGCTAATATTCCAATTGGGACTCATGCAACCAACAAATTGCATCAATGCCCCAGGACGTTCGGGAAATTCAAATCGATAGAGTAATTCGTTACTAGCTAGGGGAGATCTTCCGCCTACCATGTGGCGCAAGTGTAATTTTGTCAGTTCGTCATCGGTTAAGTCAATGGTTTTCAATCCCACTGCTTCAAAGTTAGCTACCATCTTAGCTGCATCGGCGCGATTTTCAATTTGTACGCCGACAAAAATATGCGCTTCTTTTTCGTCGGCAATCCGATAGTTAAACTCAGTTAAATTGCGCTTGCCAATACATTCGCAAAACTGCCGCAGACTACCCCGTTGTTCGGGAATTGTCACGGCAAAGATAGCTTCTCGACGTTCGCCTAACTCTGCACGTTCGGCTACAAACCGCAGGCGATCGAAATTCATATTAGCACCGCAGGCGACAGCGACTAGCGTTTGTCCCTGAATTTGTTCTCGTTCTGCATAAGTTTTAGCAGCCGCGATCGCTAATGCCCCAGCAGGTTCTAAAATCGATCGCGTATCTTCAAATACGTCTTTAATTGCGGCGCAAGTATCATCTGTATCCACCAAAATGATGTCATCGACATACTGTTGGCACAACCGAAAGGTTTCTTCCCCGACTTCCCGTACCGCTACCCCATCGGCAAATAAGCCGACTTGAGGCAACCTTACCCTTTTTCCAGCTTTAAGAGACTGATACATCGCATCAGCATCTACGGGTTCTACGCCGATAATTTTGATTTCAGGGCGCAACCTTTTGACGTATGCCGCAATTCCCGAAATTAAACCACCACCCCCAATTGCCACAAAAATCGCGTGAATCGGTTGTTGGCACTGTCGTAAAATTTCCATCCCAATCGTACCCTGTCCGGCAATCACATACGGATCGTCGAAGGGATGAATAAACGTCATGCCTTTTTCAGCTTCTAATTGACGGGCATGAGTATAGGCATCATCGTATGTATTCCCATGCAATATAACCTCTCCCCCATGAGATCTGACTGCATTTATCTTCACCTGGGGAGTCGTCACGGGCATGACGATAATAGCGCGAGTTCCCAACTGGCGGGCTGCAAGCGCAACTCCTTGGGCGTGGTTTCCGGCAGATGCAGCAATGACACCCTGTGCCAACAACTCCGGTGCCAGTTGTGCCATCTTGTTATAAGCCCCCCGCAATTTGAAGGAAAAGACTGACTGCATATCCTCTCGCTTCAGCAGAAGTTTGTTGTTTATTCGAGTTGAGAGATTTGCAGCGTATTCTAGTGGAGATTCCTGGGCGACATCGTAGACGCGGGCAGTCAGAATTTGGACGAGATAATCGCAATACATGGGGGAGGCGAGCAAATACCTATGAAGGATAATTTTACGGCACTAGCGTAACCATTTTTTATCCTCATAAGTCACCGTTATTGAGATGAGTCCTCTACTTTGAACTCACTCTGCCAATAAAAGTAACCAAATACAATCCAAACTAAAATAAACGTGACTACATTCCAAGCTAGCAGAGAAGCATTTTCACCAGAACCAATCTTCCAAGGCAAAAGAGCGGGATTGAGTGCTGAAACTATACCTAGTATGACTGAGATTCCTACAGGGGCGAAAAAAGCGCCTCTAGGAAGTCTTCGGCGCGAGATTAATAAGAAAATTGGTGCTAGCCCCAAAACCATAGTGCCACTAACTGTGGTTGCTTTCAGAATATTAGTACCAAACAGCATGGGTAAGTTTCCCACAATTGCCATTGCAACCATCGAGATTTTTCCTAGAAGTATCGGCTGAGATCCGACTTTTAAATCTACCACTACAGCTTTACTCGTGCTGCTAAAAGTTGAATCCAAAGTTGAGCCACCTGAAAGCATCATCACCGAAAGCATCAAGGCTAATATCCCCGTACCTCCTGCCGCTGCTGCCTGTACGGGTGCATCAACCGCCGCATCGCCGCCAATTACCCGCGCTGCCATGCCGACAAAGCTAAAGAGAATAATCAGACTTGCGGCAATAATTCCAGATAGCAGGTAGGCACGATAAGTTGTTTTAGCTCCAGCTAAAAATGCTCTATCTGTAAGTACGGGATCGTGAAAGGCGTAGGGGATACACTGAATTAACGCTACTAATAATAAGTCAACGCCAGAATTCCAAAAACCCGATTCTTGGGGGGCAACAGATAAAGCTGGTGCTTGCGGAAACACCCAGAGAAGCGTTAAGAGTACGGCTAAAACCAGCAACCCGAATTGAATTAAATCTGTTACCAAGCTTGCCCGCAAACCACCCTTGAGCGTATAAATCAGCACTAATACCGTAAAGACTATCGAGGAGAGGATAAAGCTGTAAGATTCTGGTTGACCGAAGTAAGAGCCAACTACGGCAGTATTAGACCAAACTTCGTTGTACAATCGCAGTAAAACGATCGCCATGAAAAATTTAGCTGCAGCGTTACCGTATGTTTGGCTGACATACTCTGCTAAGCTTCTAGAGTTAGTCATTCGACGTAACCTAATAATTAATATGCCGCAGATGGGAATCCCGACGTAATACGCTGCGTAAGCTAAACCACCCATCAAACCATAGGAGCGTCCTAAATTCGCTGCATTAGTAATTGATTTAGCAAAAATCCAGGCGACTACAATACTAGCGGTTAATATGGGTACTTCCGGGTTTTTACCCGTTCGATCCTTGCCTTGAAAGAAAGACTGGAAAGTTTTTGTCGTCGGTGCAATCCACCACATCAGTACCCCATATCCCAACAAAATCAACCAAAGCGTC
Source organism: Chroococcidiopsis sp. CCALA 051 (assembly GCF_003015105.1). Taxonomy (NCBI): domain Bacteria; kingdom Bacillati; phylum Cyanobacteriota; class Cyanophyceae; order Chroococcidiopsidales; family Chroococcidiopsidaceae; genus Chroococcidiopsis; species Chroococcidiopsis sp. CCALA 051. The sequence continues at coordinate 17,232 of NZ_PYCI01000066.1, forward strand.
CATGAAAGCACGATTAACCTCTCAATTTTTAGCTGGCGTACTGCCTTGTTACAGTAGAGTAGCGATCGCCCCTCTGTACTAATAACGTGCTAAAGATAGAAAAGTGATGATATTGCTAGTAGCGTTTCTATTTGAGTGATTAACTGCTGGTGAAGGATTGCTCATAGCTTGCCCGCTAGCAAAAATTACTATTAAACATTTTTGACTAAAATCTCTTCTGCTAGCTGAAAGTTGACGGGCGTACCAAAGAAATACCCCTGCGCTTCGTCACACCCCAACTTTTTTAATACAGTTAGTTGATGAGATGTTTCTACTCCTTCGGCGATCGCTTTAATTCCTAAAGTGTGAGCTAGAGTAATAATTGTCCTCACTATTTCACAATTCTTGCCTTCCGCATCAATCGGACTGACAAAAGAGCGATCGATTTTCAGTGCGTCTATTGGAAAACGATGTAAATAACTTAAAGAGGAATATCCCGTGCCAAAATCATCAATACTGAGTTGAATGTTTTGCTCTTTAATTTGGAAGAGAAGTTCGATCGTCTTTTCTCCTCGATCCATTAGCATAGTTTCAGTCAGTTCTAACTTGAGATTTTTTCCATTTAAACCAGTACGATCCAGAATTTTAGCTAACTTATCTACTAGATCGAATTGCTGAATTTGCTTGCTGGAAAGATTGACACTAATATATAAAGATGTCGTAGCAAATTTTTGCTGCCAAATATATAACTGTTGGCAAGCTTCCTGTAAAATCCATTCACCAATCGGTACAATTAAGCCAGTTTCTTCGGCGATCTCAATGAAATCTCCTGGATCGATCAATCCCATTTTTGGATGTTGCCAGCGTAATAAGGCTTCAAAACCCGTCAATCTCCCAGTTGCGACAGAGATAATTGGTTGATAATGTAATAGAAACTCTTGACGTTCCAAGGCATAACGCAAGTCTATTTCTAGTTGTGAAAGATGCAACGTTCTGTCGTACATTTCGCGATCGAAGATTGCATAACGTCCTTTTCCTAAAGCTTTAGCGCGATACATCGCAATATCGGCATCCCGCAGTAACTCATTGACAGTTTGATAAGCTCCCGAACCAAAAACAATACCAATACTAGCCCCAATATAGACTTTACATTCACCTAAATGAATTGGAGCAGTTAGTTTCTCTAACAATCGTTCGGCAATTGCGATCGCGTCTTGAATATCTTGTAGATCTTCTAATAAAATAGTAAACTCATCTCCACTCAAACGCGCTACAGTATCAACCTCGCGCGAGCATTCTTTTAGAATATGAGAGATCGCAATTAATAGGCGATCGCCGACAGCATGTCCCCAACTATCATTAATAATTTTGAAGCGATCGAGATCGATAAATAAAACGGCACACAAATAATCTTTATTTCTGGTAATACGATGTAGAGCTTTTTGTAAATGCTCCATAAATAAAGTTCGATTGGGCAAACCTGTTAGAGCATCATGTAAAGCTTGATAAAATAGCTTTTTTTGAGTTTGTTTGTGCTTGACGATTTCTCGATCTCTTTGCTGAATAACTTCTTCTAATTGTAAAGTTCTTTGTAGAACTTTTTGTTCTAGAGCGTTATTTAATTGATAAATTTCTGCCTTTGCTGCCTGTAAAGCTAATTGATGTTGGATGCGGACTACAACTTCTTCAATTTGAAATGGCTTTGTGATATAGTCTACTCCACCAACTGCAAAACCTTTAACTTTATCGAAAACATCATCTAGCGCACTTAAAAAAATTACAGGAATATGACTCGTTGAAGAATCTAATTTTAGCTGTTCGCAAACTTCATAACCATCCATTTCTGGCATTTTAATATCTAACAAAATAAGATGAGGTGGATCTTTTTTAGCTGTAAGTAGTGCCATAGCACCATTTTTAGTACAGCGAACTTTATAACCTCTTTCTATTAAAGCTGTAGATAAAACTCTCAAATTATCAGGAGTATCGTCAACAACTAAAATGTCGGCACAATAATAATTTAATTGAGCGTTATTCATAAATTAGCTGCGGTTTGAGCGAAATTCATAATCCGGTCAAAATTAAATTCACTAACTTCTTTTTGAATCGATTGAGCTAATGCTTGATATTCTTCTGGTATTTGAGACACTAATTGAGCAATTTGCTCTTCGTCAATCAAAGCCGCAGCTTCTGATAGGTTCATCAGCCATTCATTCGACATAACTGCTAAAGCTTCAGCTGTCAATTTTTCAACAGTTGAAGCTTCAGAAATATTTTTAGAGCAAATTTCTTCATATATATACCGTACGCCTAAAAATTGAGCCATTTTGTCAAAAATGACTTCTTCATGAAAAGGTTTGCGGACAAAATCATCGCAACCAGCCGAAAGAACAATAGCTTTCTCTTCTTCAAGAGTGCTAGCGGTAAGAGCAATAATTGCAGTAGCTTGTCCTTGAAGATGTGATTTAATTTGTTGAGTCGCATCATAACCGTTCATGACTGGCATTCGCATGTCCATCCAAATCAAATGCGGTTGCCATTGCTGCCATATTGTGATTGCGTCTTGTCCGTTAACTGCTTCTTTAACTTGGAAACCAATTGGTTGTAATAATTTTAGTAAAAGCTGGCGATTCTCCCAGCGATCGTCTACGACTAAAATCCGATATTTCTGTTGATTTGGTTGGATTCCAACAACTCTATAAGTTCTTTTTTGCTCGACGGCTTTACTGACATCGCTTTCTAAAGCTTGGATATTAAATTGAAAAACTGTACCTTTTCCTAGTTCGGAGTTAACAGTAATCTTGCCTCCCATCAATTCGACAAAACTTTTAGTAATAGGTAAGCCTAAACCAGTTCCTTGTTGAGATTGTTTACCTGTTTCTGTTTGAACAAAAGCTTCAAATACACTATTAATTTCTGTTGGTGCAATACCTGCACCAGTGTCGGCAACTTCAAAGTGAAGAGTTATGGGTTGTTGATTATTGGTTAGTGGTTGCCGATCGCCTGCTAATTCTACTCGTAGAGTGACGCTACCAACTGAAGTAAATTTAATGGCGTTACCCAATAAATTAATTAAAACTTGCCGCAGTTTCTTGTCGTCAGTTTTGATATATTGAGGGAGATTGTTGCTGCGCTCGATTGTTAACTGTAACCCTTTAGATTCTGCTCGTAGTGCCAACATCTCTTTAATCGAGTCTAATAAGACATATAAGTCGAAGTCAGTGGGATAGAGAGTCATTTTTCCTGACTCAATTTTGGCTAAATCTAATACGTCATTGATCAGCGAGAGTAAATGCTCGCCACTACGATTGATAATTCTGAGATTTTCCTGTTGCCGATTGCTTAAAGAAGGTTCTCGATTCATCAGTTGGGAAAAACCGAGGATGGCGTTGAGAGGAGTCCGTAGTTCGTGACTCATGTTTGCTAGAAATTCACTTTTAGCGCGATTGGCTAGTTCTGCCGCAGTTTTAGCGTGTTGTAGTTCTATAGTCCTTTTCTCTACTCGCAGTTCGAGTTCATCGTTAGCTGTTGCTAATTCTTGATTCGCCTTATCTAATTGCTCGTTGACTCGGACAACTTCCTGGTTTTTGCGATCGAGTTCTTGATTGATTCGAGCTAAATTAGCAAAAGATGCTTGTAATTGTTGCGCCATCTCATTGAAAGAGCGTGACAATACTCCTAGTTCAACGATCCTTTTGACTTCCACTTGTTGGTTTAAATCTCCTTGAGCGATCTCCGTAGAGGCTTTACTTAAGCGTAGAATTGGTTGACTAATCCAACGAGAGGTAAGTAACCCCAACCAAATTGCTACTAATAATGCTAAAAAACAGAGAAAAAATGTTGTTCGGTTGTTGGCATGAATTTGTCCCATGAAATCTGATTCGGGTATGGTAGTTACGACTAACCAATTCAACCCAAATTCATCTTGCCAAGGGACTACGCGAACGAACTGAAGTTCGTCTTGTAATTTAAAATTTAGTTGTTGTTCGCCTTTAATTCTTTGAAAATTACCGAAATTGTGTTTCAAATACTTGGCTGTTGCTCGAATTTGAGCGTCATTAATATCAAGAGCGCTGAGTCTTTTAGCTACACCATTAACTAGTGTAAAAGGTTTTTCCGTACTAGAGGAGGCAATGAGTAACCCATCACGTTCGATCACAAAAACTTTGGCTGATGGAGTAATTTTGAGTTGTTTTAAAAAATTATTAATACCAGCTAAAAGTAGATCGACTCCAATGACACCGAAAAGTTGATTTTTATTATTGTAAATAGGACTAGTAGCAGTAATAGATATGTATCCTGCTAAATTTTCGCCATCCCAGTTGGATACGCTGCTCCAGGTTGGTTTGCCTGCTTTGACTGCGTCCTGATACCAAGCTTCTGTTTGAGGGTTGTAGTCATCGTAGACTACTGCTATTTGAGTGCGATTGCCTCGCTCGTCTGTAACGTACGTATATGTTCTCCAGTCAGTAGCAGCAGATAGTTCATCAATAGTAACTCCCCGTCCTGCTAAAAATCTTCCTGCAGCGGCATATTCTCCCGTAGTCAGTGCATAGGCACTGTAAGCTAGTTCTGGATAAGTTTGTAGTTGTTTCCAAAAATAACGTCCTGTTGTCTTGAAGTCTTTTAAATCTAATAATCCTAACTCGACCGCGTCATGATTAATCTGATTAATTTTTTGAGGAGTGTCTAAATAACCAGTGAGATGTTCGGACACTAGGTTGCCACTTTTATCCATTAAGCGATCGACAAGAACGTTAACTGCTTGCTGACCGTTTTTAAATGATAGATAACCCACTAACCCTACCGCACCGGCAATTTGTAACACAAAAGGTAATACCAGGACTAATCGTAGGGGTAGTCCTCTAAAGCTTTTAGCTCTGGAAATATCTTGCTCTTGTGGTGATGCGGTTGGGCTAAACAATTTCATAGTTATCTACTGAGAGTAGGAGCATTAAGAGTGAAGGAATGAGCTTGCTAGCTTTAAATTGCTCAAAAATGTTCTTAAAATAACATTAGTCAGAGTAAGATGCGATATATATCTATCTGTGTAATTAAATACTATTACCTTTAAAAAGAATTCATGTAAGGTTAGGTTATTTGAAAGAATTGAAAATGGAAGAATTGAGACTACTGTTATAACTTTATGATAGAAACACTAACTATTATAATCGCGATCGCCTTCATCATTGCCGGGATTTTCATTCATCCTATTCTAATAAAAAAACGTCGCCGTTACTATAAGCAGCTTCCTTTTCCTATACTGTGGAATGCAGTAATTGAAAATAATTTACCAATTTATTATTGTCTTTCCAAAGGCGATCGCCAGCACTTGCAAGGACACATTCAAGTATTCTTAGCAGAAAAACAATTTATTGGTTGTAATGGTTTGCTAGTGACAGAAGAAATGAAAATAACGATCGCTGCTGTTGCTTGTTTACTTTTACTCAATGAAAGAGGCGAATACTTCTTAAGGTTGCGCACTATTTTCATCTATCCCAGGACGTATTTTGTCAATGAAATTGCAAAAACTGGAAGTTATATTGTAGAAGAAAAGCGCGTGGCAAGATTGGGAGAGTCTTGGACGAATGACCAATTAGTCTTATCTTGGGAACAGGTACAATACGATACTCGTAACTGGCAAGATGGTCGCAATATCGTACTGCATGAGTTTGCCCATCAGTTAGACCAGGAAGATGGTGAAGCTGAAGGCGTACCCATTTTGCCACGAAAATTAGATTATCCGATTTGGATGCAGGTGATGACAGCAGCGTATCAGCAACTTTGTCATGACGTACAACGAGGTAGAAAAACTGTTATGGATAGCTATGGAACGACAAATCCAGCCGAGTTTTTTGCCGTCGCTACAGAAACTTTTTTTGAAAAACCGCACCAATTACAGAAACAGCATTCAGCACTTTACAAATTATTGCAAAGTTATTATCAACTCGATCCCGTGCAGTGGGTTTAAGGTTATGACAATTTTTAGGGTGCGTTGTTTAACGCACCCTACTAGCTTTCACGTAGAAGAAGTCATAGCTGCGCTGTCAGAACGACCAACACCAAAAATGCCCTTCCACACTTGTACTAATCTGTAAACAGACGATCGCCGTTCGATTCCCAATGCGCGATCGTAGCTAGCATAACACTGCTCGTAACGCCCTAAATAATTTAAAGCTACGCCTTTAAATAACCAAGCCTGTTTGTCTTTAGGATTAATTGTCAAAGCGCGATCGCAATCTGTTAGCGCTGCTTCATTTTGTCCTAAATGAATCAATACAACTGCTCGCATTACTAAAGCGGTAGGATTGTCCTCATAAATTGTTATGGCTCGATTTAGGTAATTCAATGCTGCCGTATATTTGCCTAAATTGGCTAACTGAGTCCCCTTTTGCTGCCAAATCTTAGCAACTTCAACAGCAGATGGAAATTCATCAATTGAGTTCAATTTATTATTAGTCGTTGCGGTCATAAAAGTTGTTTAGTAAATGCAGGTTTGAAGTTTTTAACAAAACAGTAAGTACTTATATTTGCATCTCAAGGTTCGATTCAAACATCAAAAAAGTGATTTTCGCTACTTAAAATCAACATATTTCATTTTCTCTCTGTCAAGTTTAGAGAAAATACTGAAACCACTATGAACTTTTGTTAAAGAGCGATCGCAACTATGACCTATCCAATGCCCGAGTGGAACTCATCTACTCAACATTTACAGTAACACCGCGTTCATTCCAAAAAGAATTTTAACTTGTGTATTGAGATTTTTAGCACATATCGTTTCGATACTTAAAAAAGCTTTATCTAAATGTCTATCAACTAACTCCCAAATCTCCCGGGACTAGCAGAAACATCCACAGTGCCTAACCAAAAAAACCTAATTTGTCTGTACGCAAACGTACAAAATCTGAGTAGTTAATTCCGACTTCCGACTTCCGTACAGGCGGGTTTCCAAACCTGCCCCTACCGACTTCCGACTTCTCCCTTCGCCTTCTGCCCGTGAAAATAGGCTTCCATCACTTTTAACACCATTGGAGCGCAAATCTTACCACCGCCACCACCAGAGTGTTCGGCAAACGCGACGACCACGATTTCTGGCTTATTGTAGGGGGCATAACCGCCAAACCAAGTATGAGATTTCTGCTTATAAGTCTCCGCCGTACCGCTTTTACCAGCAGCCGGGGGAATGGTAGGAGAACTCAACGCCCTACCCGTGCCGCTAGCTACGACTTGTCGCAATCCTTGACGGACGGTTTGCACGGTACTTGGTTTGATATTGAGAGACTCCCGCCACTTCTTCGCTTCCTCGTTATCTCGCAGTAAGTGCGGTTTGATCCGGTAGCCACCACTAGCAGGAACGGCGAACATCACGGCAACTTGCAAGGGAGAAACTTGCAAAAACCCTTGACCAATGGACATATTTACCGTGTCTCCTACCTTCCAAGGTAAGTCATAGTTGGCTCGTTTCCATTTATCATCTGCAACTAAGCCTTTTGCTTCTTCTGGTGCGAGTTCAATGCCCGTTTTGCGCCCAAAGCCAAATTTCCGCGTCCATTCAATTAAAGTAGGTCCGCCAATTCCCCGACCGATTTGATAGAAAAATGTATCGCTACTCCAAGCCAACGCCCCCGGAAAATCGAGTACGCCAAATCCGGCAAGATTCCAATCGCAGAATCGCGTACCACCAATGTTCATGCAACCATAGGTTTGCAATCGCGTTTTAGGCGAAAACTTCCCTGATTCCAAGCCAGCTGTAGCGGTGATGATTTTGAACGTACTGGCAGGGGGGAAACCTCTTAAGGCGCGGTTAACAAAGGGATGATCTTTCTTTTGTAGGCTGCGCCACACGGCGGGGGTGATGCGTTTAGAAAATACGTTGGGGTCGAAGGTAGGACGACTCACCATTGCTAATACTCCGCCAGTACGGGGGTCGAGGGCAACGATCGCCCCTTGGCGATCGCCCAAAGTTTTTTCGGCGGCTTTTTGTAACTCTAGATCGATCGTTAAATGAACGTTCTGACCCGACCTTGCCTTTTTCTCGCCTAAATATCGTAAAACCCTACCCTTACCGTCAACTTCTACCTGTTGTCCGCCCCATTCACCCCGCAGTTGCTTTTCAAAGGCTGCTTCTACTCCCATTTGTCCGATGACATCTCCGAGGCGATAGCCTTCTTGACGTTTCTCAGCTAATATATCGTCATTCATCTCGCCTGTATAACCGAGAATGTGGGCGGCGATTTGACCGTTGGGGTAACTGCGAATCGGTTCGATGTAAACTTCTACATCTTTTAATTGATTTTTGTATTCTGCCAAAGCCGTAATTTGAGCCGGGTTGATATCTCGTGCCATGCGAATTAAGCTAGGAGAATTTACCCCGGCTTTATCCATGCGTTGTTGAATTTCGGCGGCTGGCATTTGTAAAATTTGGGCAAGCCGTTGTTTAGTACTGTCCCATTCCGGTTTTTTGGGAGCCATAGGCCAAATGTAAACGGAATGAGACAGACGACTAGTTGCTAAAATTCTGCCTTTGCGATCGAAGATACTGCCCCGTTCTGGCTGTTTAGGAATCAATCGAATTCGGTTATTGTCCGCCAATTGACGATTGCGAGTCCCTTCAACAAGCTGTAAATATGCCAGCCGACTGCCAATCCCACCAAACATGGCAACAGTAATCCCTAGCATTAACACTAAGGCTTGGAAACTACGCCCGACAGTGCGGGTCGTTTTCGTCTTGCTGCCATAGGCGGGATAAATGATTTTCATGGGGTGGGATTTACGATATTGGCGCGGTAGCATTTAAGATCTAAGTTACCCACAACTGAGGCGATCGCGCTCAGACAAAGCAGCGTTTACCCATCAATTTTAATCAATTGGAATGAGCGTTCGCTCAGCTAATAGCGGTGACAAGTAAATTTATTGGCACTTCGACAAAATACCGTGCAGACTGGAAGATAAAATATATTACCTGGGACAATACGGATGACGGCTCGAACTGCAACACGGTATACAGGGGGAAAAGTCGGTGCATCGCTGCTTGATGTTGAGCTGCAAAACGTCTATAAGTTTTTTCATCAAGAATTAGCCGTAAACGGGATCGACGTAAATATTCGTCGAGGAGAATTTTTTAGTATTCTCGGTCCCTCTGGTTGTGGCAAAACGACAACGTTACGTTTAATTGCTGGATTTGAACGAGCGGACGCGGGAAAAATATTGATTCAGGGTGAACAGATGAATCGCGTTCCGCCCTATCGTCGCCCCGTCAATACTGTATTTCAAAGCTATGCTTTGTTTAACCACTTAAATGTGTGGGATAACATTGCTTTTGGGTTGCGGTTGCAAAAACTCTCGCGGGTGGAACTGAATAGCCGCGTGGAAGCCGCACTCAAATTAGTCAAGATGGAGACAATGCGATCGCGCTTTCCCGCCCAACTCTCAGGCGGACAGCAGCAGCGAGTTGCTTTGGCAAGGGCATTAGTCAATCGTCCGGCAGTCGTGTTGTTAGATGAGCCTTTAGCAGCGTTGGATCTGAAACTACGTCAGGAAATGCAGGTAGAATTATCCAATCTGCATCAAAATTTGGGCGTGACTTTTATCTTTGTCACCCACGACCAAAAAGAAGCCCTTTCTTTATCAGACCGTATTGCTGTAATGCATCGTGGCAAGATCGAACAAATTGGTTCTCCTAAAGAAATTTACGAACATCCAAGTACGGCATTTGTAGCTGATTTTATTGGCGATACTAACTTATTAGCCGGGAAAATCGCGCATAGCGATCGCTCGACTCTCCAGGTTGATAGTCACAAGGGATTAAAAATTGTCGTGCAAAGACATGACTATACAGAACCAACTGCAACTTCTGCTCCAGTGATGGTAAGCGTGCGTCCAGAAAAAATTGAATTGAGCTTGGAACGTCCTACTATTCGCACGAATTGTTTTGCTGGTAAACTACTACACGTCATGTACCTGGGAACTCACGTTCACTACTTAGTAGAATTAGACTCGGGCGATCGCATTAAAGTCTTACAACCAAATACAGGCAACACTTTATCAGACACTGATATACCGATCTACGTTCGTTGGGCGACTCGTGACTGTATAGCTTTAAAAGCCAGTGGAAGCGAATGAACACAAACCATCAGCCAGTACAAAGATTTTCGCGATCGAGACGCAGATTTATTCGCACATCAGTAGCCGCATTTTCTGGACTTGCCCTCACCCGGTGTGGCTGGAGACAGGGAGGAGTCCAACGGGCAGCAGCACCAGCCAGTCCAACAGACAAGCTATTTGTCTATACCTGGTCGCAGTATACAGATGACGAACTGATTAAAAATTTTACCGATCGGTTCAAAGCACCAGTCGTTGCAGACATCTACGAATCAAACGAGGCAATGCTGGCAAAGCTACAAGCGGGAGGAGGAAGCAATTACAGCATCATCTATCCTAGCGATTATATGGTAAGGCGCATGATAGAAATAGGAATGCTCCACGAACTCGACCGTTCGCGCCTTCAAGGTTTAGACCGACTTGCCCCCCAATTTCAAAATCCGACTTACGACCCGCAAAATCGTCACAGTATTCCCATGAGTTGGGGAACAACTGGATTTGTTTACAATACCCAACAGTTAAAAGAACCACCTACAGATTGGGAATATTTGTGGAAAAACCGCCAGCAGCTATCAGGACGCATGACTTTAATTGATGACGTGCGGGAAGTCATGGGCGCAACTTTACGAATGTTGGGTTATTCCTATAATTCCAAAGATGAGTCGCAAATTAAACAGGCTTACGAGAAGTTACGAGAACTCAAACCCAGTATTGCTGCATTTGATACCGACGCTTGGCGCAGTCAAATCCTCGCCGGAGATTTAGTGTTAGCGATGGCATATTCCACTGATGGAATTAAAATTTCTCAGGAAAACCCCAATCTCAGATATATCATTCCCGCCAGCGGCACGTCTTTGTGGACGGATACGATCGCCATTCCCAAAACCGCACCCAATCTTGATGCTGCATATGCTTGGCTCAATTACAACTTGGAACCTACGGTAGCAGCAGAGATTTGTCAGCGACAAACCGTTGCCATTCCCAATCAAGTTGCATTAGAAAAGTTACCAACTCAACTGCGCCAAGATACCAATTTGTTTCCTCCAGAATCAGTCTTAAACAAATGCGAACGCATTTCCCCTTTAGGAGATTTTGATGCAGTTTACGATCGCTACTGGACGCAACTAACTAGCAGCTAGGGGATCGGAAATTAGGAAAGTATGAAGGAAGAAGGAAGAAGGAAAAAGGATGAAGTATGAATAGTTATTCGTCATTGGTCATTGGTCATTATTCATTTGTTGACTGACAACTGGTCACTGGTCACTGGTCACTGGTCACTGATTATTGCTCCCTACTCCCTTCTACAAACTGTGCCTGCAAAAAAGTCACCACTTCAACTCGATGCAACCTCAAGTCAGGATGCCGAACCACCGCTACCACCGAAACATCCTCGTCGGTGGAATTGGCTAGAACCGACGATTTTTCTAACTCCGGCTGGAATTTGGTTGATATTGTTGTTGGTACTACCAACACTGATTATCTTTGAGTTGAGTTTAGTGCCAGGGTTTCGCCCGGGAAATATTGTTAATCCTAGCGGTGTAGATAATTATATTCAGGTATTTCAACCCCTATATATGGGAGTGATGGGGCGATCGCTATTTTTAGCTAGCTCTAGTACTATTATTTGCTTATTATTAGGATTTCCCGTCGCCTACTGGATTGCTTTGTTGACTCCTCAACGCTGGCGGACTCTACTTTTATTGGGCTTTGTCTTACCTCTGTGGACATCCTCTTTACTGCGTTCTTATGCCTGGATTACGATTTTGCGTCCTACAGGCGTGCTGAACTCTTTGCTCAATAGTGTTGGTTTACCCAGCCTCCAAATTCACAATAGCAGTACGGCAGTTTTGATTGGCTTGAGTTACAATTTGCTGCCTTATATGGTATTGATTCTCTATGCTTCCCTGGAAAGATTAGACCGGAGGTTGCTGGAAGCAGCCGCAGATTTAGGAGCAAATCCCGCTGAAACCTTTTGGAAGGTAACTGTCCCCCAAACTTTACCAGGAATTGCCGCAGGTTCGCTGTTAGTTTTCATTACGGCAATTGGCGATTTCATTGCTCCAGAGTTACTAGGTGGTGCATCCAGTATGACGATCGCCAGGTTAATTTACAATCAGTTTTTAGGCGCAACCCAGAACTGGGGATTTGGTTCGGCGTTAAGTATGGTGTTGGTACTAGCTGTTAGTATTGCGATCGCGCTATTAATTAAATACGGCGGGAATAATTCAGTGACTAGTGACTAGTTATCAGTGGTAATTGGTAATTGGTAATTGGTAGTTGGTAATTGGTAATTGGTAATTGGTAATTACTCCCCTTCTCCCACTCTCCCCCTCTTCCCCTCTGCTCCCTGCTCGTGCGCTCCCTGCTCCCTTGTCCCCCTTGTCTCCCTTGTCTCCCTTGTCCTCCTTGTCTCCCGACTCCCGACTCCCGACTTCCGACTCCCGGCTCCTCTGGAAAAAGGGAATTTTTGTTTTGATACTACTGTGTCTGATTGTCCGTGGCTTACCGTATCTCGCGCCAATTCATGCCAAAGATATCTTACAGGATGGACAGGCAATTGAATTTAGCGATCGCCACGGGTTGCCTTTGGGAACTTTACTGACTCGCGATCGCAACCATACTGTAGCCGTACCGTTGAATGCAGTTTCGCCCCAGTTTATCCAAGCAATTTTAGCAGCCGAAGACGGGCAATTCTATCATCATGGAGCGTTGGATTTAAAGGCAGTCGGACGGGCGATCGTCACTTCTATTCAAGCTAGAAGAATTGTCAGCGGCGCATCGACAATTACAATGCAACTAGCACGGATGCTAGAACCCTTACCGCGCAACTTCTGGGGGAAAGTTCGGGAAATTTGGTTATCTTGGCGGCTAGCCGCAGGCATGAGCAAAGACGAGATCTTGCAAGCTTACGTCAACCGTCTGCCGATGGGTGGCAATATCTACGGCGTAGAAGCTGCGGCGCGAATATATCTGGGAATGCCTGCATCCGAACTAAATTTAGCACAAGCTAGTCTGCTAGCAGCCATACCCAACAATCCGGTATATCTGAATCCTTACGATAGTTGGGAAAGATTGAAACGGCGACAGAAATATGTCTTCGATCGCATGGTTCTAGATAAACATATTACCCGTGCTGAGGCAGAAAAAGCCAATATCGAAGCAATTACGCTCCAGTCGCGACGGCAGGGAATTATCGCTGCACCGCATTTTCTATTTTGGGCAGCTAGTCAACTTCCCAAACAACACCCATCCCAAATTCGGACGACTATAGATCGTCCCTTGCAACAGTTTGTAGAAGTCCAAGTCCAGCAGATCGTGCGCCACCTTGCACCACACAACGTCCACCACGCTGCTGCTTTAGTTATCGATAATCATTCTGGTGCAGTTTTAGCTTATGTCGGTTCTCCCGATTACTTTGCCGATGCCGAATTGGGGCGTAACGACGGCGTGCAAGCACTTCGACAGCCCGGATCTACCCTAAAACCTTTTTTGTATCAATTAGCCTTGGAACAGCGGCTAATTCGTCCAAATACCGTATTAGCAGACGTACCTACCCACTATGCTATTCCTGGAGCGCGGCTTTACAGCCCTACAGATTATAGCGAATCCTTTCAAGGACCCGTGCGCGTCCGCGTTGCCTTAGCGAATTCTCTTAACGTTCCCGCCGTGCGAGTCTTGGAGCGAGTTGGTGTAGAAAATTTCTTGCAACGCTTGCATCAACTTGGTTTCGAGCATTTAAACCAGCCCCCGGAATATTACGGACTCGGCTTAACCCTCGGTAGTGGTGAAGTCAGTTTATGGGAATTAGCCCGTGCTTATGTAACTATGGCAAGACAGGGGAATTCGGAATTCGGAATTCGGAATTCGGAATTTGAGATTTGGGAAAAGGGGAACAAGGCAGACAAAACTAATGCGCAATTCACAATTGAACTCTGCTCCCTGCTCGTCCCTGCTCGTCCCTGCTCCCTTTCCACTGGTCCCTGGTCACTGATAACTGACATATTAAGCGATCGCCATGCCCGTGCTAAGTCTTTTGGTGTGGACTCGGTGCTGAATTTGCCTTTTCCTGCTGCGGTGAAAACGGGAACTTCTTCTAATTTTCGCGATACTTGGACGGTAGGATTTACGACTGATTATACAGTTGCAACTTGGGTAGGCAATTTTAACGGCGAACCGATGCGTCAGGTATCTGGGGTGATGGGTGCGGCTCCTTTGTGGAATCGGATTATGTTGCACTTGCACGAAGATCGAGAACCTGCGGCTTTTCCTGCTCCATCTGGTTTGGTTTTACGTCCCGTCTGTGCTTTGTCGGGATTGAAACCTACACCTGCTTGTCCGACAGTGGTACAGGAATATTTTTATCCAGAAGATTTGGACGAATACGATCGCCACCCCGATACTTTTTATCAACTGGTAACTGCTCATACAGCAAAAGAGCCGCAATATCGGCTTAATTTACCTAGAGAGTATGATGAATGGTTGGCAACCCAAGGGCGATCGCTAGGGGTTACAAGCGGACTGAAAATCGTCTCTCCTACCAACGGCGCTTTGTTTCTCCTCTACCCTAACAATGGTGCAAGCGACACTCAGCAACGGCTAGAATTTAAACTCGCTGCAAAGTTAGATAAACCTGTAGAATGGTGGCTTAACGGTCAGAAGTTAGTAACGCAGACATCTGATGCTTTCTTTTGGGAACTGCGTCCCGGGAACTGGACTGTGGAAGCTAGAAGTGATGGGACGAGCGATCGCGTCAGTTTTCAAGTACAGTTAGCACAAAATCAACCTACTCGTCGAGGTTTTTCTGTCGGTCGTATAAGCAAAAATTAGTCAGAGTTACAGGGGTGAAAATGTCAGATTCTACATACATCTTTACTAATTCTCAGCCTGAGAAAAAAGTTGAATCTAAAACAGTCGAACCCAAAGAATTTAAACTGACAGAAACTGAGTTGAAAGAATTGGCAAGACTCCAAGCAATCGAACGAGTCTTCGATCCTGCCAGTCGTCAGCGAATTCAAGCAACAGGTATTTCTCCTAATTGGTGCTGTCTTGAAGTTGGTGCAGGAGCAGGATCGATCGCCCGATGGATGGCAGAAATTGTTGGAGAAAACGGTAAGGTTGTTGCTGTCGATTTAAATACTCGTTTTGTTGCCAAGAGCAAACGAGCAAACATAGAAATTATAGAATCCGATATTCGTCATCTAGCGCTAAAGAGTCAATCTTTCGATCTCATTCATACTCGCTACGTGCTGATTCATGTTCCAGAATTTCAAGTTGCTCTCGCAAAAATGTTAGATTTACTCAAACCTGGTGGGTGGATTGTTATCGAAGAACCCGATTTTTCTGCTGCTAGAGCGATCGCGGGAAATGAAGCAGCTTGTCAGTCGATGAATCGAGTGAATGAGGCGATCGCCCAAATGTTTGCTAGTAGGGGGATGGATTATGCTTTTGGTGTTAAATTGCCTACCATATTTCAACAGTTGAATTTGCAAGAATTATCTGTTGAAAATGATACTCCTTTAGCCCCTGGTGGTTCGGGAATTGCTACAGTTATGAAAATGTCTGCTGAGCGATTAGCAGATAAATATATTGCTACGGGTAAAGCAACGCAACAAGACATCGAGCGGTATTGTCAAATTGCCGAAGATCCGCAGTCATGGGCAATTTATTATTCAACTATTGGGGCGACAGCGAGGAAAGTCGTAAGTAAGTCAAAAGTTAAAAGTTAAAAGTCAAAAACGTGTATCTTATAGCGATCGGAGATTAACAAAAAGGTGCGATCGCATCATGACAAAAGCCTGTCAACAGACACTGAAACATCTGAAAATGCTAATGGTGTAATTATTCCTTTGTCAATTGTGTTTGCTTCCAGATACTTGCCATTTTGAGGCTTTCTAAATACAATTATTTGTCGAGTAGCTAAGCTTAAAACCCAATATTCTTGAATTTCAGCCGTTGCATAAATTGCAGCCTTAATATCCAAATCTTTTTTTAAGCTTGTCTTGGCAACTTCTATAATCCAAAAGATATCTTCAGGGGCAGGATGGCGATCGTTGTAAGATGATTCTGGCAATCTCACAATCGCGATATCTGGCTCTGGTTCGGAATCGGCTAGAGTAATAGGTCCATTGAAGCGTACATCAGCCTTACCTAACAGCAATTCTTCCAAGTACTTCGCGCCTCGTTTTGCTGTAGAGTAATGGATTGGTGTTTCTGGACTCATCTCAACAATTTCACCCGCTAGCAATTCCACATGGCGATCGCGCAGAATGCCTGCTTCAATCATGCGATGATAGTCTTCTACAGACCATTTAGCTAGCGTTTTCATAGCAGAATTGCTCGGAATTTTGCGCTCGATCTAGTTCAATTTTATAGTTTCTGGGTTGAGAAGTAACGCGATCGATAACAAGCTGTGAAGAATATGTCAGTGGTTTCGATTCGCTGCAATTTTAGTCCATTTCATGGGTGTTGCCCATACCCCATTTTTGCAAAAGCGATCGCCGTTTTGGACAAACCCGACTTTTTGATAAAAGCCTACTGCCGCATCAGATGAGTTAACAGTGATTTGATTAAGAGCGTTGCTGCACCGAGTGAATAGCTCTCTACCAATTCCTTGCCTAGCAAATTCTCTTCGGACGAACAACAACGATAGATGATTCCCTGTGCGAAATGCAATAAAACCGACAACGATTCCATTCCATGTAGCGACTAGCGTTTTCTCAACACTCAAGATTCTTCCTCTCAATTCTTCTAGGTCACAAATTTGTTTCCATTCGGCAACACTTTCTGGTGTTCCATCTGTAAGTTCCCAAAGATCCGCAGAAGCCCACATGCAAGCACTGATTTGGTGTTCGTCCCCTGGCTCCGGCAGCCTATAGGTAATTGCGTTCATCTTTGTGGGCTGTTGTTGCGAGCGACGCATAACTCACCTATGCCTCAAAATCCTCCAATGGTGCGTCAAAATCATCTGACATTTTTACCATTCCCTTTGCACTGCCAAACTTAGGGATTGCTTCTACTGTATTAAGTGGCACAATTTTGAAAGAACTTCCATCACTACGGGTAATTACAACTTCTTCCCCGCCTGCTACTTCTTCAATTAGCTCTGCCAGTCGAGTCTCAGCTTCTTGTAAGTTAATCTGGTGCATGATGGTTTTTGGCAAAGTTCGATATTTTGAATATAGCTTCTGATGCAAGCACTCAAGAGCGATCGCAGCCTATCTGCTTAATAGCTACTCTTGGATCTTAAAGTAGCATAGTAACTATGCTACAAAATTTTTAACTTCAACAATAATCTTTTGAGTTTCGTTTTCGGTACTAAAAAATATTCCAACCATCAAAATAGTCCAGCCATCCTTCTGCCCATTGAATTTTGCTGATTGTGGTAAATCCGTAGGTAGTGGTATTTCGTAAAGGATGGAGAAAAACAGACTTGATTAACAACTGGATGGCTCTGCTTGAATCCTCTGGTT
>NZ_PYCI01000217.1:0-6678 GCF_003015105.1 Chroococcidiopsis sp. CCALA 051
CCCTGCTCCCTGCTCCCTCATTTAAGATATATTAAGAAAGCTGAACGGTGGGAGTAAAGCTTTGAGTTTAGAAGCGATCGCAGTTGCGCCAACATCGGGGACGAAACCAGCAGGATTGGTTGTGGTACTGCACGGCTGGGGGGCAAATGCTAAAGATTTAGCCTCTCTCGTACCTTTATTAAACTTAAACAAATATCAATTTTTATTTCCCAACGCCCCTTTTCCTCATCCTTATACTTCTGTAGGTAGGATGTGGTACGACCTTTCTAGCCAAGAGTATCAAGGCATTCATGAGAGTAGGCAGATTTTGAAAGATTGGCTGCTTTCCCTCGAAGCTTCTACTGGCGTACCCCTGTCAAGAACGATCTTAAGTGGATTTTCTCAGGGCGCAGCAATGACTTTGGATGTAGGATTAGGCTTACCTCTGGCGGGTTTAATTGCCTTAAGCGGGTATATGCATCCTCTATCCCAATCCTTAGATGAAGTCCCGCCAGTACTGATCGTGCATGGTAAGCAAGACACCGTCGTACCACTCAAAGCAGCCCAATACGCTAGAGATAATTTAATTGCCTTGGGGGTTGCCGTGCAGTACCAAGAATTTGACATGGGACACGAAATTCGCCCAGAAGTACTACCACTGATTCAGCAGTTTGTCTCCGATCTTAGTGGAGAGTGAGTCGTGAGTCGTGAGTGCGTCCAACTACCAACTACCACGCACCAAAAAGAAATTACTTAACAAGTATTAAAATTACGATTGCAATCCGTTAACTTGCGGAGATTCACCCTTGATAAAGTAAGTAGTATATAGAGGGGGCTAGAAAAAAATTCGGAATTCGGAATTCGGAATTCGGAATTAACTAGTAACTGGTCACTGGTCACTGGTCACTGGTCACTGATTCTGGGGAGGATCGCAGCATGATGAAGACTTCAAGTATTTCTCGGCAGAATATTGCTGCTATGTCAGCAATAGACGTGTCAGAACTGGCAACTCGTTTAGAACAAGACAACTACACGCATGTTTTTGACGGCTTGCAGGATTGGCATTTACTCAGGGCGATCGCTTTTCAACGTCCAGAACTAGTGGAACCATATATTCATCTTCTCGATTTGGAACCATACGACGAATCGTGAAGAATTCGGAATTCGGAATTCGGAATTCGGAATTAATGGTAGGGGCGGGTTTTTTGCAAAACCGAGGCGATCGCATGTAAATTGTGCGGTTAAACCCGCCCGTACAGGAGTCAGAATTAATGGTAGGGGCGGGTTTTTTTGAAAATCTAGGCGATCGCACGTAAGTTCTGCGGTTAAACCCGCCCTGAATCTATGCGATTAATCGACAGGATTTTAGATGAATTCCAAGTTATCCAGGCGGGTGTTAGTTGGAATTGGCGGGGGGATTGCGGCTTATAAGGTTTGCGAGGTTATTTCCACGCTGTTTAAATCTGGGGCGGAAGTAAGAGTTATCCTAACCGATTCGGCTCGACAATTTATTACTCCACTGACGGTATCAACTTTATCTCGCCATCCAGCTTATACGGATGCAGACTTTTGGCAACCTACCCATCAGCGTCCCTTACACATCGTTTTAGGGGAGTGGGCGGAAATTATGCTAATTGCACCCCTGACAGCAAATACGCTGGCGAAATTAGCCTATGGTATGGCTGATAACCTGTTAACAAATACAGTATTGGCTTCTACTTGCCCCGTATTACTAGCCCCAGCTATGAATACGGAGATGTGGCAACAAGTCGCAGTACAGCGCAACTGGCAGCAATTATTGACAGACAACCGATTTTATGGTATGTCTACAGGATATGGGTTACTAGCCTGCGATCGCGTTGGTGCGGGGCGGATGGCGGAACCAGCAGAAATTGTGACTCATATTCAGTCTTTGTTATGTACGTCTGGCAAGCGAGACTTGTTAGGAAAACAAGTTTTAATTAGCGCGGGTGGAACGCGAGAATATCTCGATCCGGTACGGTTTATCGGTAATCCCGCCACGGGCAAAATGGGAATAGCTTTGGCACAAGCAGCTTTCCATCGGGGGGCAGATGTAACTCTAGTACATGGTATTGTCAACGCAGAAATACCGTCAGGAGTGCGATCGCTACCTGTTGTCAGTGCGGCAGAAATGGAGAAGGCAATGTTAGAGTGCTTTCCAACTGCTGATATTACAGTGATGGCGGCGGCTGTAGCAGATGTGAAACCTGCAAACTATACTCGCGAAAAGTTACCCAAGCGATCGCTACCCGAAAGTTTGCCCCTCGCACCCGTGACAGATATTCTCGCCCAGTTAGGACATTGCAAACAGCCCCAACAAATTTTAATTGGCTTTGCTGCCCAAACGGGAGATATAGTCACTCCAGCCTTAGAGAAATTACACCGCAAAAAATTAGATGCGATCGTTGCCAATCCGATCGATCTACCCGATAGTGGATTTGGCAGCGACAACAATCAAGCGATTTTTTTAAACAAAGCAGGCGATCGAATTGCGATCGCACCTGGGACTAAGTTAGAAATGGCACATCGGGTTTTCGATCTGATTGTTAGTCATTAGTCATTAGTCATTTGCTATTTATAGCTAATAATTTTTAACTTTTAACTTTTGACTTTTGACTTTTGACTTTTGACTTATCCTGGATTAACTACTACCTTTAGCTGATTTAATAAACTTAAAGATTGCCAGAAGCTAAGAATATGTTTTCCTGCTTGTTGCGATTGAAAGAAGTGAAAAAAGTGTCCGCCGTCAGGATGAAGGTGGAGGCGATCGCTTGCTTTTAAGAAAGGTTGCCATTTATGGAGTTCGGTAGCTTCTACAATTGGATCGTCTAAACTTCCACAAACCATTAATGGTACTGACACGCCATTATGAGGGAAATTAGCTCTTTGCCAAAGAGAATGGGGTGAAAGCGAACTATCGAGATCTTTTTCTAAAATCTTTACTAATCCCTCAATTGTGCGATCGTCATAACACCCAAATAAATTATAAGCCATTGTAGATAAAACTTTTTTCCGATTTAGAGCTTGTAAGTGAGTGTAATAGTGAACTTGCCAATCAATAGTAACATCTGCACCTACACCTAAAAGAGTTAAAGAAGCAATCTTTTCAGGATATTGACGCGCATACAAGAATCCTAATAAGCCACTCGTACTATGTCCAATTAAGTGAACGGGATGGGTTGTATTTTGTAGATAGTCGTGTAACAATCCTATGGCAATATCGAGCGAACTAGCTTCGTCTTGAGTTTGCGAATATTCCCAACGAGCGATTGAAACTCGTTTAGATAAATAATTTAACAAAGGCTGTTCAAAACAGCGCAAACTAGAACTAGTATTCAACCACAAATAATGGGGAAATGACATGAAAAATTCCTTCAGAGTTGAGATGAATGGTAGGGTACGTTGATGAACGCACCCCACAAATTTCTGTTAACTGTTAACTAAATACCAAACTCTTTCTTGAGTTGCGCTACCCAAGCTTTTACTCGTTCGTCAGTTAAATCAGATTGATTATCTTCATCGATCGCCAAACCAACAAATTTCCCGTCTTTCACAGCTTTAGATTCATTAAAGTCGTAACCATCTGTAGACCAATATCCAACAGTTGTCCCACCTAATTCTGCAATTTTTTCTTCTAGAATACCCATTGCGTCTTGAAAGTTATCGGCATAACCAATCTGATCGCCAGTCCCAAAATAAGCTACCTTCTTTCCACTGAAATCAATGCTGTCTAAATCGGGGAAAAAACCATCCCAATCGCTTTGGAGTTCGCCAATGTTCCAAGTAGGGCAAGCAACAATCAAATTAGTATACTCCTCAAAATCGCTTTCATCCACATCAGCGATATTATGCAAATTTACTACATCCTCACCAAATTCTTTTTGAAGTGATTCGACAACCATTTCAGTTTTTCCCGTTGTGGAACCATAAAAAATCCCGACTTTTGCCATTCTATTCTCCTGGAATTATTTTGTTTGGAATTAGACCTAATTTGAACGTGGTGCATCAAAAGTTGTAGGGGCGGGTTTTTTGAGTAGTTCTGTCCTAAAACAAATAGTTGTGCGGTTAAACCCGCCCGTACGCGAGTAAAGAGTTAGTTGCGATCTGAAATTGGTTGAGTCGTTTAGCTTCCAATCATGGGAATCGCCCGAAATAAATTCAGATTATCTAAGAGCAAATAAGCAAAGATTGCTCCGCCAATTCCACCAATAAAAAATCCAGTCGAAAACTGACTCCAGTTATCTACAGCTTGTAGAGAGTCTGGTACGTTTGGTACTGTGACTGCAAAATTTGGGCGTGGAACTGTGACTAAGCTTTTTTCCTGTGAGGTACTACCGTAGATTGAGAACCCAATTGTCAGGATGACAATTAAACTTCCTGCGGCTAGTAAACCGAGCAAATTACTGGCGCGACTGTCGTTTAAAGAACCTAGCGAACCTAGTATGGTAAAAGGACCGACTAACCAATAACCATGAGCCATCCCAATTTCTAACCCTCGCGAAAGAGGTGTAATACCAGGGCGATAAATTGGTAGGTATTTCAGAAAGTTCAGTGTCAGGTCGTTAGCCTCAACCGAGGAAAAGCGATCGCCCGATCGAGGATTTGATAGCGGTGGCTGGATCAAGTCGCCTTTTTTCAAATCGAATCCAGCGGCGATCGCGCGGGAACGGAGGGCGTGCCAAATGTGACCGAGGAGAAATATGACGGCTAGAACGAAATGGAAAGATACTAACCAACCACGGCTAGAAACAATCCCAGGAGAACTTTCCAAAGTGCGAATTGGACCGTAAAAAACTTCGGGATATGCAGTATTGTTCACCGAGGCAAAGTAAGCTGCAAAAAAGCCCATATAGGCTACAGCGCCAATACTATAGGCAAGATACGCTTCACCTGAGTAAATTAAAACTCGACGCGCCCAGGCAAACGGCTGAGTCAAGATGTGAAAAATGCCACCACCAATTAGCATTCCACCAACCCAGATGTGACCGCCAACGATATCTTCTAAGTTATTGACAGCCGCCATTCCTTCTGAACCCCAAGCACCGAACAAGTAGCCAAAAATGCGGACTGGGTTCAGCGTGGGATGATTAATAACCCTCACATCTCCGCCGCCAGCTACCCAAGGATCGAACAATCCACCCCAAAACATCGCCTTGGCGACGAGTAGTAAAGCACCCAAACCCAAAAGCATCAGGTGGATACCTAAGATCGTCGTCATCTTGTCGGTATCTTTCCAGTCATAACCGAAAAAGCCAGCCAAGGTGGGATTATCTTCTAACACCTCTGGTCCCAGTAAAGAGTGGTAAATACCACCCGCCGCTAGAATCACCGAAGGGATCAAATGCAAAACGCTGATGACAAAGTAGGGATAGGTACTAGTCACTTGCCCGCCAGCACCAACACCAAAGCCGAGAGTTGCTAAATGAGGGAGCAGGATCAACCCTTGTTCGTACATTGGTAAACTTGGGTTGTAACGAGACAACTCGAACAAAGTCATTCCGCCAGCCCACAACAGGATTAATGCAGAGTGGGCAATATGAGCGCCCAACAATTTGCCCGATAGATTGGTGAGACGAAAGTTACCAGCCCACCAGCCAACTTCAGGAATTTGGTTTCTGTATGGACTATCAGAAATTACTGCTGTCATTTATGCCTTCCTTGAGAAATATTTGCATCTTTTCGATCGCCAGCTCAAATTTAAGTTGAAACAATTTGCATTAAGCTAGCTTCAGGCAATCGGTTTGGGAAGGATTGCTGCCTCACTCACTCTCCCTTTACGGAAATCCAGCCCGCGCGATCGCAGTGCGTGCCAGATATGCCCTTGTAGGAAAAAGAAAGCTAACCAGAAGTGAGTGTTAGCTAACCAAGTCCGAGAAGTCACGAATTCAGGATCGGGCGATGAAAAGTAAGGTACAAAATTCTGCCGAATCGTGAGTGCAGGACCGTAAAATACTTCAGGATAAACGGTTGTATTGACTGAGACGAAGAGAGTTGCAATAAAGCCCATGAGCGCCAAAGCACCCAAACTGTAGGAAAGATAAGCTTCTCCCGACCAAACAAATAAAGGGTGCGTCCATTGAAACGGTCTGGTTGCAATATGGAACAACCCGCCCAAAATCAATATTCCACCAACCCAAATGTGACCGCCAACAACATCTTCCAGGTTGTCAACGCCAGCGATCCAGAAATTGCCTACTGCACCGAACAAGTAACCATAAATTCTGGCTGGATTGAGTGTCGGGTTAGTCACGACTCGCACATTTTCCACGGCTGGGTCGTACAAACCGTCGAAGTACATTGCTTTGGCGACCAATAAGAACGCACCTATCCCCAGCAATACCAGGTGAATGCCAAGAATTGTCGTCATTTTGCCTGTATCTGCCCAATCGTAGCCAAAGAAACGAAATCGGTTTTCTAATGTGGCTGGACCGCGCAGGGCATGAAAAATCCCACCATACCCCAAAAATGCAGATGAGATTAGATGGATCGAGCCGATCGCAAAATAGGGGAATGTGCTTGTCACCTCGCCGCCAGCACCCACGCCCCAACCTTGAGCTGCTAGGTGAGGTAGTAGAATTAAACCCTGCTCGTACATGGGTTTGGCTGGATTAAAGTGAGCCAACTCAAATAAAGTCATTGCTCCCGCCCAGAACACAATTCTGTCTCTTATACACATCT
>NZ_PYCI01000067.1:0-34477 GCF_003015105.1 Chroococcidiopsis sp. CCALA 051
AACTTGCTTCGCCACCTGTGCTAGTTCTGCATAAGTTGCTGGCGGCTTGGCAACCTCCGCTTGTTTGAGTAAATCGCTGTTATAAATCGTAACTCGCGTGGTGAGATACCAGGGAATGCCGAAACTTTTGCCGTCGAGCGTACTTGCTTGCCAAATGTTAGGTAAATAGGTGGAACGTACCTTGGGCGAAATTTTATTATCCAATGTCAGCCAAGCATTGCGACCAGCTAACACAGAAGCAAAATCTGGATTTAAGTTAACGACATCTGGAGCTGTTTTTGCTGCGACGGATGTTAAAACTTTGCTCTCCATTGCCGACCAAGGTACGTCTACCCAGTTGACTTTCATCCCAGGATTTTCTTTTTCAAAAGTTTGAATCTTCTGGTTGAAAAAATCGGTGAATTCTGGTTGCAACTGCATCGTCCAAAACTCAATTTCTTGGCTGTTAGAGTTAGATTGAGGTGCTTGAGTAGCGACGTTCCCACTACCGCAACTGACTACCCAACTCAGAACAAAACCTAATAAGGTAAGAATTATTAACTTCGATGGTTGTAATCTATTTACAAGTCTTTTGGTCATTGACATTTTTAAGATCGTATGTATTCATTGAACAAGCTTGGTGATTCTAGGTTAAATTGAGTAGCTGTAATGAGTATCAAGTCTTTCAGCTAGACTAATTCTTTACTTCATAGACAAGTAGTAAAACAGTGATTGACCGTCTCAAAAGTTTACTGACAAAGCGTGGATGTGGAGTTGGCATTGAACTAGCTCCTGAACGAATTAATATAGCTCAACTGAAAAAGCAGCGACAGGGTTACAAACTGACAGCTTTTTCCTCTACCCCGGTTCCAGAAGGGCTGTTTCAAGATGGTCAAATTGCTGACCCTCCAGCCCTGGCAGAATTAATTCAAAAGGCACTAACTGACACTAAAATCAAAGCCCAATGGGTAGCGACAGCCGTGCCTGGGCGAGAGTCGATCGTGCGGCTAATTCCTTTGCCAGCAGAGCTAAATGACCAAGAACTAAGGGAAATGGTACTGAATCATGAAGCTGGTTTGTACTTACCCTACCCGCGCGAAGAAGCTGATGTTGACTATCAAAAGCTAGGCTACTTCGTTGATGAAGATGGAATTGAGAAGGTACAAGTATTGCTGGTGGCAACTCGCAAGCAAGTTACAGATACCTATATGGATACCTTCCAACATGCAGGGTTAAAAGTTAATGTCATAGAAATTAACAGTTTTGCCTTAATTCGCACGATTCGAGAGCAATTACGGGCATATAGCTCGAATGAAGGCGTAGCGCTGGTCGATGTTCAATTTGATAATACAGAAATTGCCATTATTGTTGATGGAGTGCCGCAATTTTCCCGTACTATTCCGATTGGGACGTATCAAATGCAGAGCGCTCTCCTGCGCTCGATGAATTTACCTGCATCTAGGGATACTCAAATGTTGGAGTCATTCAATCTGCCACTGACTAGTGGAGATGATGATGACGAACCAGAAGACATGCCAGATGTAGATTCTGGCACTTTGGCAGTGATGCGGGTTTTAGCCGAATTAGCAGACGAATTGCGTCGCTCGATTGATTTTTACCTCAGTCAAAGTGAGAATTTGGAAATGGTACAGGTTCTTTTGTGCGGACCTGGCGGTGGTTTGGGCAACTTGAGTGAATTTTTCCAACAAAAGTTAAACATTCCCACAGCGCCAATCGATCCAGTAGCAGCACTGTCTTTAGATGTAGACGAGGAGAAAATTACTCCAATGCAAAGACCGGGATTGGGAACGGCGATCGGTTTAGGACTCAGAGGTGCATGGGGCAATGTATAGTTTAGATGTCAATTTTCTCAAAGACCGCGCCCCCCAGAAGTCAGGGTTTGCGACTGGTGGAAGCAAAACGCGGATGTCAGCGGTCGGTCAAACACCTCTATTTGTCGGAGCGGCTGTAGCGGCGGTGATTCCAGTGGTGGTTGGGGCTTGGTGGTTATTGTTACAAACGCAAAACACCCAGATGGAAAACAAACTAGCGGCGTTAGACGCAGAGTTAAACCGCTTGGGCTTGCAAGAAGAAGAATTGAAAAAAATTCAGGCTGAAACTAGCACATTGCAAACGGATACGAAAGCATTAGCTACTGTTTTCAACCAAATTCGCCCTTGGTCGGCAATGCTACAAGACTTGCGCGATCGCATTCCCAGAGCAGTGCAAATTGAATCGATCAAGCAAATTCCGGCGATCGCCTCATCTGGCGCAGCGCCACCGCCTGCGGCAGCGGGTAATGCAGCTCCACCACCATCTGCAAACCCAGCGGGTGGAATTGAAATTACTGGCAAAGCGCGATCGTTTAGCGACGTGAACGATTTCCTATTAACCTTGAAACAGTCAGCATTCTTCCAAGCGACTGACACGCGAATTATTTCAGCAGAACTAGCCGAGGCTGCGGCATCGAATGAAAAATCAGCCGTAAAACCACCGTCACTTGTGAGATATACAATTCAATCTAACTTAAGTAATGTCCCAGCCGCCGATCTGCTCCAAGAGTTAGAGCGTAAAGGGACATTAGGACTGGTGACTCGGATTCGCACCCTGCAACAAAAAGGAGTCATTCAACCATGACTATTAGTGAAGAATTTATTTCTGTAGAAGAAGATTTTGAGGCTGCACCGTCCTATCCTACTGTTTTTGGCGTGACTCTAACTCCAACGATTAGCGGCGCGCTGCTAGCAGTTGTTGGTCTTGGTTTAGGAGGTTACTTGTTTACTTCGTTCGTCACGCCAGCAATGCAAAAGCATGACGAGCTAACAGCAAAACAAAATGAAAAGCAAAACTTGGTGCAGCAAAAATCCGCTAGCATGGCGCAGAAGCAGCAAGTAGAAACAGAATTAGCGAAAGCAAAACAGCAAAAAGCAGATGTTTTAACTTTATTTGCTAATGAAAGTACGCTCGATACTTTACTCATAGATCTCAATCGACTCGTACAGTCGGTTAATGGCAAGCAAAACGCTACTGCTAAATTGAAAAAATTTACTCCCGCCAATCAATCAGCCGAAACGATCGCTGACGGTTCGCTTGGTTCTGATGTCAATGGCAAACTCAAACGTCGAATAGTTGATATTAATATCTCTGGAACATTTGACCAAACTCAAGAGATTTTCCGAAGTATTGAACGATTGCAACCATTATTAATCGTGAGAGACTATCAATCGACAATGGTAGCTGCTACCGATAAGGATGGAAAACGTGCTGGCGGTGCGCCAAATATCGATACTTCCTTTAAATTACAGGCACTGATTCCCGTATCTCCAGAGGAAGCAGCAGCAGCGGCAGCGGCAGCGGCTAAGGCAGCCGAAGCAAAGAAATAAATTCGGAATTTGGAATTAAATAGCGGTCAGTTTGTAGGGGCGTGTTTATCAAAAATCGCTGAATTTAACTGAAGACATTGATAAACCCGCCCTTATAGATGTTGCAATCAAGTCGTCAAAGTGAGTAGGGTGGGCAACAATACTTTTCGGTTAAGAAAAGATCCCCCCTAACCCCCCTTAAAAAGGGGGGAACTTAAGCCCCCTTTTTAAGGGGGTTGGGGGATCTTCCAAGATCTTTGCATCACTAATCGAGATGTAGGGGTGGGCGTTGCCCACCAAAGCTAAATCATCTATGATTCATGAATGATTTAGGCTTGCTATATAATTTTGAATTGTTAATAGGGGTGGATTTTCTAGTGAAATCTCGTATAAATTCGAGACACGCTACTAAATCCGTCCCATACAAGTATTGCGATCGCTATGTGGCATTGGAGCTAAAATATGAGGTTGCGATCGCAATATAATTATCTAATTTGGAGATATCATTATGTAACAAAATTACCGTACATTTACTGAGATTAGAGATAATGCCAAGATGAAGACAAGGATTTATAAGTAAAAATTCGCTTGGGAAAAATGCCGAAATAAAGTTAGCTTGCTTGTGGAGTTTTTCAGGTGAAATTATCTCCTTAATTCAGCAAACAGTTATCAAGTGCATAGTCAGGAATTTATCCTACAAAAGCGCTTTCCAGTTCTGAAAAAATAGTTTTTTCATCTAAGGAATGAAATCGATAACTGATAACTGTTATAACTCAATCTATTTCTGTAAATTGTCAGGCGAATTTGCGTTTACTAGCTTTCAAATTTAAGGCGATCGCCTGCAATGCGCGTAGAATACCTAAACTTTACTCAAAGTAGAAACAGAACTGTGAAACAGCTTCAAGGTAGTAACATACTATTTATCGGGGTAGCAGTCGCACTCGTTGCAGCGCCGCCAGTATGGGCAAAACCTGCAAAGGTAACAGGAGTCAAGCTAGATCCAACAAATAACGGCTTAAATGTGGTTTTGGAGACCTCCACCACGGCTCGTCCCCAAGTCTTAACCAGCCAGCAGGGTAAAACTCTAGTTGCAGATATTAGTAACGCTCAGTTGAACTTACCCGAAGGACAAGATTTCCGTCAAACCAAGCCAGCTTCAGGCATTGATTCAGTAGTTGTTACCCGACTCGACTCTAATAGCATCCGGCTGATGGTCACTGGTACTACCAATGCTCCCAGCGGTCAAATGCAACGTAATGGTCAAGGTGTAACGTTTAGCGTTAGCTCTACACCAGAAAGAATTGCCCAAGCAAATCCCACTCCAACATCTAGTACGACATTTAAACCGGGGCAATCGGTAACAGTTCAAAAACCCGTTTTTCCCAATCCAGAAATTACAGTTGACGGAAAGCCAGTACCACCCTCAGCAATGCGCGGAAATCAAGCCCAACCGCCATTCTTACCGAGAGCGGTTGCCCCACCCGTGGGAGATATGGCAATTTCCAACACCGATGCTTCTCCAGCTCTGATCGATCTTGGCAGCCAAGAACGAGTACCGCGCCTAGTCTTGCGGGATGCTCCCGTGCGCGAAGTCCTCTCCTTACTCGCCCGTGCTGCTGGTCTCAACTTAGCTTACACGACAGCCACACCTCAAGGGCAACAAGGTCAACCAGCTCCGACTGCGCCTGGAGCAGGGGGGGCTGAGGGACCCAGAGTCACTCTAGATATTCAAGACGAGTCCGTACAAGATGTTTTCAATCATGTCTTGCGGATTACAGGCTTGCAAGCCAATCGGGAAGGACGCACGATTTTTGTCGGTCCCAGACTGCCTAACGATGCTCGTAATTTAGTCACGCGCAGCTACAGGCTAAATCAAGTCACGGTAGGCGTAGCACTTAACTTTTTAGTCGCGATGGGTGCAGAAAGTGCCGTCAGCCGCGAACGCACGATCACCAGCGTTCAAGCCGTACCTGTAGGTGGCGGACAAGCTCCCGCAACCCAAACCCAAACGAGTACAGAGACGCGGATTGAAACCCAACGGATCGATTTTCAAGACTCTACACCCCTACTACGGGGATTAGAAGTCGTCGGTGACGAGCGGACGAACTCCGTCACGCTGATTGGTTCTCCCAAGCAAGTTCAGGTGGCTAGCGCTCAATTAATCCAACTCGACTCTCGCCGTCGTCAGGTTGCAATTAACGTCAAGATTGCTGATATTAACCTCTTAGCAACTGAGGACATTAATACTAGCTTTTCGTTTGGGCTGGGTGACACTTTCTTACAAAACGATCGCGGCAGTGGAATTATCAATTTCGGTACGAGAAACCCTCCATCCGAACGAGGTTTAGCACTCCAGCCTGGGTTTGCCAAACAGTTTCTATCTCGCTTACAAGCTCAAATCGTTAGTGGCAATGCCAAAGTTTTGACCGATCCTACTCTGATCGTTCAAGAGGGGCAGCAGGCTACTGTCAACTTGACACAAGAAGTGGTAGGCAACGTTACCAGAACCATTACTGGGGGTACAACAACTATCCCTCAAGATAGCACGACGATTCAAAAAGAACGAGTAGGTTTGACTGTTGGAATTAAGATCGAACGAGTAGATGACAATGGTTTTGTTGCCCTATCTGTAGCTCCTACAGTAAAAGCGGTACAAGGAACAGCTACAACGCCCCAAGGCGATGAAATTGCTTTGATTAACGACAGATCGCTTACCTCTGGTCTAATTCGCCTGCGAGACAATCAAACTTTAATCCTATCAGGTATTATTCAGGAATCAGACCGAACCAACGTTAGCAAAGTTCCCATCCTTGGTGATATTCCTATTATTGGCGCATTGTTTAGAAGCACTAATAAACAGAATCAGCGTCAAGAAGTTATCGTGTTGCTAACTCCTCAAATTATTGACGATTCAGAGCGATCGTCATCTATGGGATATAACTATAATCCCAGTCCTGATGCGCGTCAAATGTTAGAACGCAGCCAAAATCGCAAAGTTCAAGCACCTAATAGTAGTCGATAGATCGCTAAAGATTTACCATTGATTTCAAACTTCGGCACGGAAGATCCCCCCAACCCCCCTTAAAAAGGGGGGCAATAGATCGAAAAGGGTGCAATGGAATCAGCGTTAGTGTAGCGATCGCTGAAAGTTATGCTAAGTTAAATTTCCTGTAGGATGCGAAATTTCGCATCTTTTTTATTATTTTTTATAACTATCATCGATCGTTGAAAATAGCGATCGCTTCTATCTAAAGTCTGACACATACATTTCGGAAGTGGCTCTATAGAAAGATGTCATCTCTATTTATATTTGTTCAGCTAGATAATATCTAAATAAATTAGGAAAACAATATGAGAATCTTTTTTTGGACAACTCTGTCCTTTGTAATTGTAGGTGCAATTATGCTACTTCTCCAACCTATTATTGACTTTCACTAGCACATTCTCTCTTAAAAACCTTCCCAATCCCTACAAAAATCTAAGGCAACCCTTTGCGCCTTTGCACGCCAGTTGCTCAACGGGGGGCGACGAAGTCCGCGATAGCGCCACCCCCGCAACGCACTGGCTCGTCTTTGCGTGACATTTTCTTTAAAACCATGAATTATCTAGTAGCAGTCTTACCAAACCGCATCCAAGCAGAAGCAGCCTATACAGCACTTGAAAAAGAAGGACTACCCAAAGCTCAAATTAACATCTTAGGTCAAGGCTACAAAAGTGCAGACGAATTCGGTTTCATCAACCCCAACGAACAAGCCCGTAAAGGAGCAAGTAGACTCGTAACCTGGCTCGTACCCTTTGGCTTTGCCGCAGGCTATCTCTTCAACTTACTCACGGGTATTGAAATTATCCCTGCAATAGGCGCGATCGGCAACCATCTAATTGCAGGTGTCTTAGGCGCAGTTTCCGGCGGATTAGGCGCGTATTTCGTCGGTGGAGGCGTAGGTTTATCTGTAGGTAGTGGCGACGCATTACCATATCGCAACCGCCTGAACGCAGGCAAGTATCTAATTGTCATAGAAGGTACAGAAGAACTAACCCGACAAGCAACACGGATACTGCGATCGTTTGAACCAGAAAACATTCAGGGATATGCTGGCTAGTAAGTCAAAAGTCAAAAGTTAAAAGTCAAAAATTGTAGGGGCGGGTTCACCAGAAATACTGGTCAGAGTCAAAGACAATTGGTAAACCCGCCCGTATAGAAGTCAGAAGTCAGAAGTCCCTGCTCCCTGCTCCCTGATAACTGAAAATAGCTGTTCCATCTACAATACACATAAAGCCTACAGATCGAGCAGCTATGCAAGCAGAGTACAGCCAGCGTCGCGAACAGTTGATGGCTAAGATTGGCAACGGCACGGCAATTTTTCGCAGTGCGCCAATGGCAGTCATGCATAACGATGTAGAATATAACTTTCGCCAAGATAGCGACTTCTTTTATTTGACAGGGTTTGACGAACCAGAAGCCGTGGCTGTCTTAGCACCTCACCACACCGAACATCGCTTTATTTTATTTGTCCGCCCCAAAGAAAGAGAAAAAGAAGTCTGGACGGGCTATCGTTGCGGTGTAGAAGGGGCAAAAGAAATCTATGGGGCAGACGAAGCTTATCCGATTACCGAACTTGATGAAAAGCTGCCGCAGTATTTAGAAAAAGCAGACAAGATCTATTATCGTCTGGGACGCGATCGCAATTTCAACGAAAAAGTCCTGCACCACTGGCAGCGCCTCATGGCAACTTATCCCAAACGCGGTACGGGACCAATCGCAATTGAAGATGCTGGGGTAATTTTGCACAGCATGAGACTAGTAAAAAGTCAAGCAGAATTAGAATTGATGCGACAAGCTGCTGCTATTTCTGTTGAGGCACACAATTACGCCCAAGAAATCGCCAGCCCAGGACGTTACGAATATGAAATTCAAGCGGAAATGGAACGCATCTTTCGCTTGCGGGGTGGGACGGGTGTAGCCTACCCTTCAATTGTGGCTTCGGGAGACAATGCTTGCATCCTGCACTACATCGAAAATACGCGCCAGATGCAGGATGGTGACTTACTATTAATTGATGCAGCCTGCGCCTACGGTTATTACAACTCCGATATTACTCGTACCTTTCCCGTGAATGGCAAGTTTACAGGCGAACAGCAAGCCTTGTACGACATTGTACTAGAAGCACAAAAACAAGCGATCGCCCAAGTTCAACCAGGCAATCCCTACAGCGCCTTTCACGATACCGCCGTCCGCGTCCTCACCGAAGGTCTAGTCGAACTCGGCATCCTGCAAGGGCAAATTGACGATTTAATTAAAGAAGAAAAATACAAACCCTTCTACATGCACCGTACCGGACATTGGCTAGGGTTAGACGTTCACGATGTCGGTGTTTATCAACACGGTGACTCCCCTCAAATTTTACAACCAGGACAAGTACTGACAGTAGAACCAGGACTTTACATTGTACCGCAGACTCAACCCGCCGAAGGACAACCCGCGATCGATCCGCGCTGGGAAGGAATCGGCATTCGGATTGAAGATGATGTCCTCGTCACCGAAACCGGACACGAAATCTTAACCGCAGGAGTACCCAAATAACAGTGACCAGTGACCAGTGACCAGTTATCAGTGGTAATTGGTGGTTGCTTCCTTGTCTCCCTTGTCCTCCTTGTCTCCCTTGTCCCCCATATGTCTCCAAAAGTTGTTGAGATACTCTCAGCCGATGAACTCCGGCGAACGGTTAACCGCCTTGCTTCTCAAATTGTAGAAAGGTGTCGCGACCTTTCCCAGTTGGTGATTTTAGGCATCCACACTAAAGGCGTTCCTTTGGCGCAAATCTTAGCCAGCCAAATTGAAATGCTAGAAGGTGTTTCTGTTCATGTGGGGGCGTTAGATATTACTTTCTATCGGGACGATTTAGATAAAATTGGTGTACGAACACCAGCTAAGAGTGACATTCCGCTAGATCTAACTGGCAAAATAGTCTTATTAGTAGATGATGTCATTTACAAAGGGCGGACGATCCGCGCCGCCCTCAATGCTGTGAACGAGTATGGTAGACCAGAATCGATTTGGTTAGCGGTACTTGTCGATCGCGGTCATCGTGAATTGCCAATTCATCCAGATTTTATCGGCAAACAGCTACCCACGGCAAAAGACGAACAAGTCAAGGTATTTTTGCAAGATTTGGATGGTAGAGATGCGGTAGAGTTAATTGGAAATTAGACCAATGGCATTACCAACGGCTGGAGGTGACTTCAGCCTGGACGCGACAGCGAACGAGATATTCAAAATGATATAGGTAAGCGGCGATAATAGTCCGCCCGATAACTGGTGCTGAAAATAAATGTTTTGGATCGTCCCAAGCAGACAACATCAATAAGTATTTAATTAGAGAGTTTTCCGAAGAATCGTAGGGAAATATTGCAATAATAATTGCTATAGCCAAGATTGTAGATACTGCGATCGCCAACCAAGCAAATAGCCCTTCCCACCAACTCATTAAACCAGGAAAAAAGCTATCGTTCTCCTCTGATGTAGTAGATTGAGTATCGGGGAAAAAGCGGTCTAATAAGAGGTGGAGCCAATGATGAATGAAGGCAATAATCAGAATTGGTGCAAGCAGAGATAAAACAGATAAACACCAACTCATCTTAGTCGATAAATGTTCTCCAATGAATCGAATCAAGGGAATGCTAGTTTGTTTAATAATTAGCGTGACGACTCCCATCAACAGTGTTAGTAGAATGGCACTCATCCAAGCACCTGTAGCGGGAAACCAAGTAATAGAGTTCTTTTTCATAAATAGAAAACCATAGATACGCAAACGGTAATTATTTCGATAATCCGTGCGATCGCGCTAAATTTGCTTCCGTGAGAATACCAGATATTTAAATCTGTATTTTCACTGTTGAAAATATATCTTCATAAAGCATATGTTTTTGTAGAGAGTGGTGCTTGACACACGCTCGCCAATTACCAATTAACCAAAAACATATGAAAAAACTATTATTATACAGTTCTATTTGTTGTCTAGTTACTGCTTCGGGATTAACGGTAAATGCAGAAACCCTATCCCTAGTTAAGCAACAAGCAAAAACTCAAATAGCAGCTGCTACGGCACAGCCTCAAGTCGAACTACTAGAAGTAGGAAATGAACCACGGCAAGAACTACGCTTTCGTCCCCAGGTGAATGCAAAACAAACATCTACTATGACGATGAATATGGATATAGAAATGTCTGTAGCAGGTCGAGCCGCCCCTAAATTTGCTCTACCTGCAACGGTCATTACTATGGACACGCTAGTTACTCAAATTGATGCCAACGGTGACATTCATTATAAATTTTCTTACTCTAATGTCAATGTTGCTAATGCTGCAACTCTACCACCACAGACATTAGAGGCAACGCGATCGCAATTGAAAAAAATGATGGGGATGGGCGGCTCTGTTATTGTCGATAATCGAGGATACACGAAATCAGCTCAGCTAGTCATTCCCAAGGGACTAGATCCAAGCATGAAGCAGGTTACAGAACAACTTTCAGGTTCTCTCGACCAAATATCCTCTCCCGTACCAAAAGAACCTATTGGCATTGGTGCTAAGTGGCGAGTTATTACTTTCCCTCAACTAAGAGGTGCAAAAGTAGCACAAACAGCTACATATCAATTGGTAAACCTGAAAAATGGGATTGCTACTTTCAACGTTTGGGTGAAACAACGTGTTAACGATCGAGCCTTGCTCAATCGCCCAGGAATGCCAAATGGAAATAAGATGACCTTAAAATCTTTAGATT
The DNA here is from genome assembly GCF_003015105.1 of Chroococcidiopsis sp. CCALA 051. Lineage (NCBI taxonomy): Bacteria > Bacillati > Cyanobacteriota > Cyanophyceae > Chroococcidiopsidales > Chroococcidiopsidaceae > Chroococcidiopsis > Chroococcidiopsis sp. CCALA 051. The sequence continues at coordinate 11,120 of NZ_PYCI01000067.1, forward strand.
CTCAAGGCGAGGGGCAAATGATGGCTGCTCTGAACCAAGTAATACCTATTCGTTCTAATCTAATGATGCACTCTTATAGTCAGTTAGTTATTCAGCAAGCTGGACAAGCAGAGGCAAATATAGATGCAAAAATGACCATGAAACTGAATATTCAGTCTAAATAGCTCGATCGCGCTGCGATAAAGGGCGACCCGTACCACCTCGACGCACTAAAATTAATTCAGCGCAGATACTTACAGCAATTTCTTCTGGTGTCAGCGCCCCAATATCTAAACCTATCGGGGCGTAAAGCGATCGCAGTTTATTTGCAGCCATACCCTCTGTTTCTAGCGCTTGAATCACCTGACGTACCCGCTTTTCACTGCCGATCGTACCAATATATTGACACTCAGGATTTCGAGCTAACAAAACTTTTAAAGCTGCTAAATCGTACTGAAAACCCCGCGTTACCAGTGCTGCATAAAGTTGCGTATGAGTTGCTAATTGTGCCACAACTGAGGCGATCGCTTGGTTAAAAATTGCGGTTGCTTGGGAATAGCGTTCTCTATTTGCCCACTGGGGGCGATCGTCTTGAATAATAACTTGAAATCCAATTGTATGAGCGACTTTTGCTAATTGTTCTCCTACGTGTCCCGCTCCGACAATTAATAAAGTTGGTGGCGGTTGTAGAGTTTCAATAAAAGCTTCTTCGGTGGCAATTAAAGTATTTTCTGATAATAAATATGGCAATTTGTCAAGGGTAAAAGGAGTGACGAGAGTAGCTGTCTGCCCCGACTGGAGTAAATCGAGAATTCGATCGACAAGGGCGATCGCCTCTTGACCCGACCACCTTTCCAACCAGATTTGCATGATTCCGCCGCAAATTCCTTGAGTTTGCCGTTGGGGTGCGCCAGTTAAATCGATCTCTACCAATTGCTTTTCGCCTGTTTCCAGCACTATCATGGCTTGACGAATGACTTTTGCCTCTCCCGCACCCCCACCGATGGTATTGTAGATACGCCCGTCAGCACAGATAATCATCTTGGCTCCTACTTCTCTGGGAACCGAGCCTTGAATGGCGATCGCGGTTGCTAGTACGACTGCTCCTTTTTCTAATGCTTGAGCGAGTTGTTGGTAGCAATTGATAGTCATTTTTACTCTGCAAACATTTCGGCGAGGATATCCAAAACAGCTTTTTGTTCGTTGGAATTGATTTGACCGAGTTTTTTGACCAATCGAGTTTTATCAACAGTGCGAATTTGGTCTAAAACGATCTGCCCATCTTTACCTTGAAACTGGCAAGCGATCCTTGTAGGATACGGCTGACCTTTTGTTGTCATCGGCGCAACGATAACAGTGGCAATGTACTGATTCATTTCATTTGGTGAGACGATGACGCAGGGTCTTGTTTTTTGAATTTCACTACCAACCGTGGGATCGAGGTTAATCAGAAACACATCAAAACGCTTAACTACCATTTCCACTCAGTCCGATCCCACTCTGTTATATTGACATCATCAAGTAAAACATCATCTTTTTGTTCTGCCATTGCAGCAAATGCTTTATCCCAGCCGATACGCGATCGCGATGCTGCACGCACAATTAAGCACTCGTCTTGAACTTCAATCTCTACTTCTGTATCAATACCACTTTGCTCCAATAGTGGTTTAGGAATGCGGATGCCTTGAGAATTACCAATTCTGATAATGCGAGTTCTGATACCCGTACCCATAATTTTGAGTATGCTTATATTGTAATTACATTGTAAACACCAAAAAAGTAGGCAGTCAACCCCTCCCTTGGAATTCGCGCATTATGAATTCAAAATTCACGCATTACGGTCGCGTTTGAGCTTGTAGACGCTACTGACCGAAAACCACGCTCAATCGTTGATGGCTGTTCTCGACTGTACTCTCTTAAATTTTGAATTTTGAATTTTGAATTTTGAATTTTGAATTGTTTTGGTCAACTTGAGCTGAAACACATTGCTACTAAATAAGGCTACTGCACGTAGCCAGTAGCCTTAATAACTCTTAGTCCGCTTGGCAGACTTTGCCTGTGTAGAAGCGAATTCGATTCGCCCCTAATATTTCTACGCCGTAGCTGCTGCGGGTTCAGCCGCAGTTGCAGGAGCATATACGCTCACCTTCTTGCGGCTTTTACCCTTTCTTTCAAATGTCACCACGCCATCAATCAGGGCAAACAATGTATCATCGCTACCGATGCCAACATTGTTACCAGGGTGAAACTTCGTTCCCCGTTGCCGTACCAAAATATTACCTGCCCGCACGACTTGACCGCCGAAACGCTTAACACCTAACCGTTGAGCATTAGAGTCGCGACCGTTGCGAGTACTACCTGTTCCTTTCTTATGAGCCATTGTGTCCTCTGCACTATTGTTTCTATCTCTACTTCATTATTGCGAGCCAAGCGCGATCTACCCAAGATTTAAGAATGTAGCGATCGCGCCCTTATTCTATTCTGATGCAGTTTCCTCTGTGGTTTCAGCAGGTGCTTGACTGGCTGAAGTCTCAGTCGTAGCCGCTGCTTGAGCTGTCAACTTGGAACCATTGAGGTTAATCGAGTCAATCATCAGTCTGGTGATTTCTTGCCGATGTCCCCGCTTTTTGCGCGTCTTTTTCTTGGGTTTCATCTTGTACACCAAGACTTTACGTCCCCGCAGGTGGCGCACCACCGTTCCTTCTACGGTTGCTCCGTTAATTAACGGTTGCCCGACGGTAACATTGCCATCGTGCTGCACCAACAAAACTTTTTCAATAGTCACTGTTGCATCAGGTTCGGTTGCCAGGAGTTCGATATCATAAAAACGCCCTGGTTCTACCCTCAGCTGCTTACCACCGGTTTCAATAATTGCGTAGGTCATGAGATTATAAGGATTGTGCCGTACAGGTAGCTGATTGCTCAGATTTGAGAACAGTTCAGCTTTTGTTTTCGGTCTACCTGATCCGAGCCAGAATTAGACAGACAATCTCTAATTATATGTTTAGATAGTCGTGATAGTCAATAAAATTGCTCATCTGATAACAACTTAACATCCATACGTCCTACTGAAATATCCAACCGATTCGGCTCTTTTCGTGAGTAGCGCAGATTTTCGATCTCCTAACCCCCTGAAAAAAGGGGTAACATCCGCTAGTTATCATAAAGCGATCGCATGAAAAAACTTTTAGTTACTGGCGCAAGTGGTTTTTTAGGTTGGCATTTATGTCAGTTGGCAAAACAGCAATGGGATGTATATAGTACGTACTTTTCCCATGAAATAGAAATTCCAGGCGTGACGATGCTTAAAATCGATTTACGGGATTTTCAAGCACTCAAGCATCTGTTTCAACAAATTCAACCTTCAGCTACAATCCATACTGCGGCGCAATCAAGTCCCAATTATTGCCAAACTCATGCAGAAGAGTCATACGCGATCAATGTTACGACTTCTTTAAATATTGCTGGATTGTGTGCAGATTTTGGCATCCCCTTTATTTTTACTTCTACTGACTTAGTTTTTGACGGTTTAAATGCGCCTTATCGGGAAACAGATCCGGTATCTCCTGTGAATGCTTATGGAGAACAAAAAGTTCAAGCTGAAGAGGGAATTTTAGCACGCTATCCTCTAGCAACAATTTGCCGAATGCCTTTAATGTTTGGTATGGCAACGCCAACAGCTACTAGTTTTATACAGCCTTTTATGCAAACTCTAAAAGATGGGAAAGAATTAGCATTATTTACAGATGAATTTCGTACTCCTGCTAGCGGTACGACGGCGGCTAAAGGGTTGTTGATGGTGTTAGAGAAGCAGGTTCAAGGTATGATTCATTTGGGTGGAAAAGAGCGGCTATCGCGTTATGATTTTGGTCGGTTATTGGTAGAAGTGTTTCAACTTCCTGCAACTGGGTTAAAATCGTGTCGTCAGCAAGATGTAAAAATGGCTGCACCTCGACCTGCTGATGTTTCTTTAGATAGTTCTAAGGCTTTTCATTTGGGATATCAGCCGCTTTCTGTAAGAGAAGAACTAGAGATGTTGCGAGGGTAAGTTTGTTCCGTTTGCGATCGCACCAGCTTGTTATTTATCTTCTATAAGCAATCCTATTTGATTCATGAACGTGGAGCAGGCTAGAAGCCTACTTTACAAATCATTTAGAACTGCTATACTAACTTAGCAATCGAAATTGCTAAAGTATTGTATCCAATGTCTTCGCAAGCAGAGACTAAATCGCTTAAAGCATAATCTCGCTCGTCAACGTCTTCTAACGTTTTGGCAAGTTGTAAAGCTCGATCTAATAGATCTAATCCTCGATCTTCTATACCGAGCTTGACATACATACTACCTATTTTAATAAGTTTAGTTACTTTTGTAGTTCGAGTGGGAATTGCTTGAGTAGTTTCTAAGGCTCGATCTAAAATTTCCAAACACTTATCTGCTAATTTTATTTCTATACACGCGATCGCCAATTCGTTTAAGTAATGTGCTTTAGTAGCAATATCGGCGATCGTTTCAACTTGTTCCAAGGCATCAGCCGATAATCGCAAAGCATTATCTCTGTGTATTGGCTTAACTTGCTTGCGCAACTTACTAATTAGAAACTGAATTCTTTCTTCAATTGTAAAATGGTTCTCCATTCTCACTCTTCTGGATTGGGCATCTTTACCCGCCCAGACATGCAAGCTGACTATAAAATATCTTACCAATGACAGATGACTAAAGATCGAGGACAAAAAATTACTGGATCTAATCGCCACTTGACTCAACTCATCACTTACAGCAAAACCGTTAGTTATAAGTCGAATCAGCGTGGAAACTAGACCCAGTGAATTAAATCAAAAATAAAGCTGAAATTTAATCAACTCTATTTTCTACCACGGGATGGTACTAGACTTAGATAGTCAAGGTCAAAGGCAGAAACGCGCTGAGCGTAATTACCTTTGTTATTAATCGATGCTGCCATATCAGCATACTTGCGAGGATCGCCTTCCCGTAGTTGTCGTTCTTTCGACTTGCGGCTGTAGAACTGATCCAGGGTAAAGCGCCAGTCTGTTTTGACTGTACCAGCAGTTTCGCGGAAATCGTCACCGTAACGAGGGGTAACGAGATTGAAGGGTCTACCTTCCATCCGCTTGCGCTGGAAAGGAACGATGTAATCCCCAAATGCATCGGTGTATTCATCGCTGTCTAGCAAGGCATCTACTAAACCGTAGAATCCTTTCGTACCGATGACAATTGACCAAGCAATTTGTTCTTCTTTGTTGTAAGAAGAACGACCTAAGAAACGCTTGAGGCAAATATCTACAAGCCGATAGTTATTATTAACTGAAACTACCATTTCGTAGAATCTTTCCGACTTAGCTAAGCCGCGAATGAAGTCGCGCACGGTAATTGCACGATTCTTCAACTGCGATTCTAGTTGAGTTTGGCGGTTGATTCTAAGAGTTTCGTGTTCGCTAAATACCTGACGGTAAGCAGCCCAAATTAACTCTTGAATCTCTGCTGGAGAGTTAGCATCTTCCACACGATAGATGTATGGAGTGTCTTCGTTTTGATCCGCAATGCCGAAGCTGCGAACTCTGTGATTTTGCGTAGTTGGTTTGTAATCGAGTAACGGCAGTGCCATGAGGGATTCTCCCGTCTAGGTTAATCGCACAAAATGAAAACAGATAAATTCAAACTGAATTTATCGATCGCTTTCCATGAATTGGAAAGTTTTTGAAACAAGCAAAGCCTATATATATAGAGCTTTCTAGCTTATTATCCCACGTAGGGTAGGCAGAATGTTGGTTCGTGAGTAAGTCAATCTGTGGCTGTTAGATTTTCCTACTATTAAACTTGCAAAATTACAGCCGCACGGGAAAACTTGCTGAGGGATTGATTGAAACTGGCGTTGCTGATTTTTCCTTCCGTGACGTATCAGGAATGCTAATATTAGCCGTGCTAACTGGCTGGGGTGTTACGGTTCTAATATTCAGCGATCGCGCCATATCAAAGAAGTTGCTAATCGCACCAGATTTATAGCGTTCGGTTTCCTCTTTATCGCGCCAGTAGTCGGCGTAACGTGGTGTTACCAAGTTAAACGGTCTATCTTTGAACCGTCGCCGCTGGTAGGGTACGGTAGTATCGCCAAAATTCTGCTGGTACTCTTCGCTATCAATTAGTGCATCGACAAAACCACCCCAGCCAAGGGTAGCAATTTTAATCGACCAAGCAATTTCTTCGTCTTTGTTGTAAGATGCACGTCCTAGCAACCGCTTTAGGGCAATATCTACGAGTCGATAGTTCGAGTTTGTTTCTACCACCAAGCGGCGGAACGATTCTGACTTAGCTAAACCGCGAATAAAGTCCCGCACGGTGATAGCGCGATTCTTCAGTTGAGATTCTAGCTGTTCTTGGCGATAGAACTTGAGAATTTCGTGTTCGCTAAAAACTTGGCGATACGCAGCCCAAATCAATTCTTGATTATCGCTGGGGTCGATACAATCTTCCAAGCGATAAATCCAAGGAGTATCTTCACTGGGAACTTCGTAACCAGCCACCCGCTGATTTTGCGAACTGGGTTTGTATTCGAGTAGAGGTATTGACATAAAGGATAATTTGGTAGTTGGTAGTTGGTAGTTGGTAATTGGTAATTGGTAATTATTTGTTTTCACCCATTACCTATTACCCATTACCCTTTTTAATTCCTCGGATCGGAGGGAATGTAGTCGTAGGGTAAAGCGACTTTGGTAGGTTTGATCGTAGTTTGGGGCAATGTGTCTTTGCGTGTTGTATCGGGGATCTCCATTGTTGAGATTTGAGAGAGAACCCGATCGCGCGATCGTTGATAGTTGACTTCTGGGGTCAAAATACTACCAGCCATTGCCAAGAAGTTAGAGGGAATTGCCCGACGTACCACTTCTTTAGTAACATCGCCAGTCTTGCGGGCGCTGTAGAAGCCACGACCTTGCAAGTTGCGGATACTTTCGCGATCGCGCCAGTCGCCGTTATAACGTGGGTTTACCAAGTTAAAGGGACGACCTTTATAACGACGACGTTGATAGGGTACGATGTCGTTGCCGAAGTTTTCGCGGTACTCTTCGCTATCGACGATCGCATCGATAAAGCCGTTCAAACCTTTGGTGGCGATGACAATCGACCAAGCAATTTGCTCTTTTTGGTTATAGGTAGCGCGTCCCAAAAACCGCTTAAAGGAGATATCCACTAAGCGATAGTTAGAATTGGTTTCTCCAACTAATTCGCGGTAGACATCCGATTTACCCAAACCGCGAATAAAATCCCGCACGGTAATAGCGCGGTTGCGGAGTTGAGATTCGAGGAAAGGCTGGCGATAGCTTTCAATAATCAGGTGTTCGCTGAAGATTTGGCGATAACCCGCCCAGATAATTTCATCGATATCCGATGCCGAGGAAGTATCTGTGAAGCGATAGCCAATCGGCGTATCTTCGCTAGGAACTTCGTAACCCTCAACCCGCTGATTTTGGCTGGAGGGTTTGACTTCAAGTAATGGTATTGACATTTTTCAGTTATCAGTTGACAGTTGTTGGTTGTCGTAGGGGCGGGTTTTTTTAAGCAAGCTGTACTAGAACAAATAATTCTGCGGTTAAACCCGCCCGTACCGATCTGCGGAAACGCCGAGTGCGAGTTGGGCGCGGGCGCGGACTGCTGAATCGGGATCGGACTCAATAATTTGGATTAAATGAGGCTGAATTTTTGCTTGCAGGTCTGATAGTTGTAGCAAACCATGCAAGCCCACCACAGCCGCGTAACGAATCGACCAGTCGGAGTCTTGAGAGACTGAGAGTAAGGTTTCCAGGGCTTGATGCTGTGCTGCGGCGCGATCGGCGGGAGTGGCAATATTCTGCCAATGCAGATTACCCAAACCCTTAGCCGCTGCCCTGCGGACGCTGGGAGCAAAATCCGTCGCTGCTGCTGTCGCCAATACTTCTAAAGCAAGAGGGTCGGCGATCGCAGCTATAGCGCGAATGCTATAAGCCCGCGCCCCGTAGTTATAGCCATCCAATTTATCAATTAATGGCTTTACTGCTTTCGCACCCAATTGCGTTAACCCCTCTACCGCTGCTACTGCGGCAACTGGGTTGTTGTAACCCAGTACGGCAATTAAAGTTGCAATCCCCGCCTCATCTTTTGCTGCTGCCAGCGATCGCACCGCCGCCACCAAGCTTTCGGACGAATCTGCCCGAGCTACGGCTTGGATGAGGTTTTGGGTCGAGTTAGTCATTGCTAGTGGCTAGTGGCTAGTGGCTAGTGGCTAGATTCTTTACACCTCATGCCTTTACAATAAGGAATCCATCAGACTCATCAAATGGATGGCTGAATCGGAAAGTTGGGTAGGCTGGGTTTGCAGTTGCGACTCTAGGAGTCCTTTGAGGGAGAGGAGTTTGAAGCTATTTTCCGCCCTACAGGAGGCGATCGCGTTAGCTGCACCGATGTAACCAATTGCCCCTAGATCTGATAAAACGACCCGCCGCAATTTTAGGTCGTCGCTGTTCAACCCAGCTACTAAGCGCTGTCCGTAGCTATCTTCTTGAGTCAACTGGTACATTGCCCGCAGTGCCGCATATTGGATTTTGGGACTCGGATGCTCTGTAAATGGCTGAATCAGAGGGATGGCTGATTTGGCTTGTAGCGCTCCCAAAGCTTCGAGAACGCTATCGTAGGGCTGAGTCAGATGGGGTCTACCTGGTACGTCAACGGCAGCATCAACGCCGCCATCCAACAGTTTCACTAAAGCGGGGATAGCAGATGGATCGCCTAACATGGCTAAAGATTGGGCTGCGGCTTCTCTGACGTAGAAATCGTCGCAGTCCAAACAGCAAATAAGCCCTGGGACTGCTCGCCGATCGCTCAGCTTACCCAAGGCTCTTGCTGCATTACGGCGCAGGGGATAACCGCCTAATTCCGTCCGGTCGGCTTCATCTTCTAGGGCAGCGATCAAAGCATCAACGGCGGCTGGTTCTCGGACGCGAAATTTGCCCAACCACCAAGCTGCGTAATAACGCAAGCTCAGATCTGGCGATCGCAGGTTGGCGATCGCTTGTTCCACCGTTAATCCCGTTGCTCCTACCTCTAGTTCTTCCGCACTAGACTCCATTGCGTCAAACCTATGCCTACTTCACAGTCGATAGTGGTTCGATCTTGACGATTTTGCCACCCAAGCGAGTAATCCGCTGCATTTCTTCGTTCATCCGGCTGTAAGGAACGGTGACGAATACGCTACCGCTGTGACGGATCTCGTAGTTATTTTTGTCGGTTTCGTCGTTCTGCCGTAAGCCTACGACTTCATAACGAAACATCCGGCTAGAGGCGGAGGAAACTCCGTTTGCACCAACAGTTGTTTGACCGAACATTAGCTTCTATATCTCCTGTAACCGTTAGCTATTAAGTTAAGTGCAGATCTCCGATCTTTATTTATCGGCTTTTGTCGCCTTGCTTTTGCCTTCGGCTTTGACATTTTGATGAGCTGCGGTCGCATCGCTTTTCGCCTTACCGTCGCCATCAAAAGTTACGGGTGCAATGCTCACGATTCTGCCACCCATGCGGTGAATTCGCTGCATTTCTTCGTTCATGCGGTTGTAGGGAACCGTAACCACAAAACTGCCACTACTGCGAATGGGATAGCTCAATTGGTCAGATTCGTAAGTCTGACGCATCCCCTCAACTTCATAGCGAAATATGCGATTTTCGGCGTTACTGAGCCTACCACTGCCAAGTGAGGTTTGACCAAACATAGTTTAAGAGGCGCTGCAATGATTAAATGTGTGGTTTGTGATTTGTCATTTGTCATTGATTGGAACAAATGACGAATGACAAATGACTGCTAAGCTGGATTCACGCTGACGATTCTGCCACCCTTTTTGGTGATTTCCTGTAGCTTCTGCGATAACCGCTCGTAGGGAACCATGATCGCAGTGCTGCTCCGGCGCACTTTGGGATAACCTGGTTGCAATAGTCCCGTGACTTCGATCCGGTAGACTCGTCCGCTTTCTTCTTGTGTCCCGCCGATCGCTTTTTTGGGAGCTGAATCTTTAGGAATCGCCGCACCAAAATTCCAGCGCGTACCGCTAGACGGTTGAACGATGGTCGAAGATTGGTTGCGACCGATTTCTCCCATGAGGCGGGGGGATTTGCCTCCAATCGAACCGCGATCGCTTGTAGCGTAACCGCGATAGAGCCGGAACATGCGGCTAAAGCCTACTGTTCTCGATCCTGGTTCGACGGAAAATCCACGATAGTACGGTACGACGTTGTTACCGAAGTTGTTGTCGTATTCAACGCTATCTAGATAAGAATCGATCTCGGCATCGTAGCCCACATCTTCGCAAAGCTCTGTATGATAGGCTAGTTCTGCCTCATCGTAAGGAGGGCGACCCAACAAATGCTTAAAATTGAGTTCGACAAAGCGTTGGTTGGAATTGGGATAGAAAAACTTGTTTTTGTATAAATCTGATTTGGCAACAGCGCGGACAAAATCTTTGACAGTAAAGTTTCCTTGCCGTAGTAAAGATTCAGCTGAAGTCAGGCGTTCTGCCTTCATCACGTAATCGTTACCTAAAACTTGACGATACACGGCTCGGATGACCGATTGCAATTCGTCCTCTGTCCAATCTGGTCGTAGTTCGACTCTGGATGAGGCATCAAATGCAGAAATCCCCAGCCGTCCTGCTGCTGCTAAAATATCTGCTGGTAAAACGCTCATACACCGCTCTCCCGAAGCAACTAATCTTAAAGTGGGTTTGCTGACTATTGGTTTTCTGACAAATGCGAAAAACAATGCCCAGAGCTAGGTGCAACTGCTAGTTCTCTCGATCCAGCACTTGCACCCCTCTCTGGGCAAGCTTGACGCTCTCTAGCTTAGAGCGTTGATAGCGTAGTCGAGGTAGGTGTTAGCTTCGTTAGCAGCTTGTCCAGACAGACCGTGGTTGGATTTGATGTGCTTGAGAGCTTCAACGTACCAGCTAGGAGACAAATCAAAGGAACGGTTGATTTCGTCTAAACCAGCGATTAGGTACTCATCCATTGGACCTGTACCACCAGCTACTAAGCAGTAGGTAACCATCCGCAGGTAGTGACCGATATCGCGAGCGCACTTGGATTTACCGCGTGAGTCAGCAGCGTACTGAGGTCCTTGCATTTGGGTGGTGTAAGGAAACTTGCTGTATACAGCTTGAGCAGCACCGTCAACGAGTTGTTGAGCTTTGCTGGTCAGAGCGCGAGCAGCTTCCATGCTAGCAGAAGCGCGATCGAAACGACCGTTGATTGCTTGTAGCTCGGTGTTGCTTAAGAAACGACCTTGGGTATCGGCAGCGCCAATTGCTTCAGTAATCGGTGTTTTCATTGTTTGACAATCTCTATTATTGCAGTTGGTTAATTTAGGTCAGGTACGAGCAGTCAGCTTTTAGCTAGAGCTAATCGCTAACAACTTTTCTAAGCAACAGCAGCAGCAGCGCGATCGAAGTAGCTAGCAACTTCAGACATCAACTGGCTGCAATCGCCTTGGGTGATACCGTTGGGATCGTTAGCAATCTTGACAGCAGCTTCCTTCATCTTTTGAACGCCTACAGCTACGGAAGAACCAGGAGTTCCCAAAGCTTGGTAGGTTTCGCGCAGTCCGTTCAAGCAGCGATCGTCGAGTACGCTTGCATCACCTGCCATTACAGCGTAGGTTACGTAGCGCAGGATGATTTCCATGTCGCGCAAGCAAGCAGCCATGCGACGGTTGGTGTAAGCATTACCACCAGGAGCGATCAACTGGGGTTGCTCTTCAAACAAAGCGCGAGCAGCGTTAGTGACGATGGTGGAAGCGTTGCTGGTGATGCGGTTTACGGTATCCAGGCGCTTGTTACCATCTCTTACTAGACCGGAAAGAGCGTCAAATTGCTCGGTGCTCAGGAACTCGCCTCTGGAGTCGGCTTGAGCAACAACCTTTGCAAATGCGTCTAACATGAACTAATTTCTCCTACTTGCGAAAGTTGAGCGCAGTTTTTTGATTAAAATTGGCGGTGTTTTATCAAGTTTGGAATGAATCACAACAAACACAAGCCGCATCCTCGGTTAAGCTGGTTTTTTATTTCCTCTACCAACGATTGTTATGTTGTCGTCAGAATTATGAGAAAAACTTCTACTTTTATGAGAAAATATCCAACTTGTTTTTTTCCTGAGTTTTGCTGAGCTTCTGTCTGTTATTGATCCCTCCAGGTTATGTTTATACAACGCCATAAGTGCATTATTTATTACGAATTGTTAAGCTTAACGTGATTCCGTCAATAAAAGCTCCAAATCCTTTACATATAAGAGATTTCACGGTTAATTTTTGTGATTTTCTTTAAAAAACTTAGTAGTATTTATACTTATTATTCGGTATAAATATGTTTTCATATTTTCTTAATATTTTCTTGATATAAGTAAAAAGAGCAAATACAGAGTTTTTAAATCTTTATAGTTATGAAATAAATGTAAATAAATATGAATAGTTTGCTGATAAATATTACCGATAATTACGAAAATATGGGTAATGGGAAATTGGTAATGGGTAGTTGGTAGTTGACAAAAGAGTGGTGCATGAAAAGAGGCAAGAGGCGAGAGGCTTGTGACTTATAATTGCTCCCTCAGCTGCCTTAGCTCTCTTCTAGCCCCCCGCCAGCGCCATGCGGATGCGGATTTGAACTACACGGTCTGATTCTTGAGTTAAGGCTTGTTGCAAGACAGCGATCGCCTCTGGCGTGCCTATTTCTGCTAAGGATAAGGCAGCAGCGTAACGCAGCGCCCAATCCTCGGGTGACAGCAATGCCCAACTCAGCTTATCCACGGCACGGTGAATTATCTGAGCATCGATCGCCGTACTACCAATTTTGCCCAAACCTCTAGCAGCAATGCGCCGAACGTTTCCCTGACAGTGGTTTGCTACGGATACCCCGACGACTTCTTCTAAAATGGCGATCGCTTGACAATCACCAATTTGAGCTAAAGCTTGAATGATGTGTGCTTGTACCCCTTGGTCTGTAGCCGTGTAGTAGGTGGAAATTAGGGCTTCTAACGATAGAGAAGCCAACTGAATGAGTTGAGAGGTAGCAACTGCTCTTACACCTGGATGATGATGGCTTAATGCCTCGATGAGAGGGGGAATCGCATCGGGGGTACGATAAGCAGCGATCGCCTCAATTATCGCGATCGCCTCTGCTGGAGTCGAGCTGGCACGTAACTGTTCGATAATATTTTCTAATGAATCACTGACTCGCACGGAAGTACAGTCAGCTTGGCTAACATCAAATTGAGTCATTTTGATTTCTGTACGGGCGGGTTGACCTGCAAATCTTTTGACTTCTGACTTTTGACTTTTGACTTTTCTCAAGTTGACCTACAAATCTTTTGACTTCTGACTTTTGACTTTTGACTTTTCTAAAGCTGAATTAACAAATCATCGATCGCGTTGAAAAGTAGCCCAGAATCAGATGAGATTGTATCTCTTGCATCACCATTCAATCCAGCTTCTAGAATCTGCTTTAAATTCAACAGCTTCAAATTGTTGGGAACCCTAGCCGCAATAATTGCCTGGATAACCTCTTGACTTTGACCGATCGCGCCCAAATCGAAAATTGCTGCCCAGCGTAAATAAACATTGTCGTGGTTGAGAGTTTTGATAATACGTTCTATGTAGTGCGATTCGCGGGTTAATAAATACATATACCGCGCTGCCGCACACTGCACCCGCTCTGAGGGATGCTGTAGGCAAGGCTCGATCTGCGGACGAGCCGACCAAACTTGTAGGGTTCCCAAAGCTTCAATCAAAGCCTCATCTGGCTGCTGTTGAGAATGTAACAAATCGAGCAAAGGGTTAATTGCACGTCGATCGCCAATAGCAGCTAAAGCTTGAATGACTGCTTCTCGCAGTTGTAGATCTTCCTGACAGTGTAATGCTGCAATTAAAGCTGGCACGGCTTGAGAATTTTTCAGTTGCCCTAATGCTCTAGCTGCCTGACGACGCAAGGGATATCCCCCTGTTTCCAACCGATAGCGATCGTCAAATAGTGCTTCACACAGCGCCGCACAAGCCGACTGTACTTGATGCTTCCCCAACCACCAAGAAGCATAGTAGCGAATTTGATTATCTTCTCCTGCCAAAGCTGCGATCGCGGCTTCAGGGGTCAAAATTGGTTCGTTCATTCGGATTAAATCTTAAATAGTAGGGAGCGCACAGCCGTGCGCCCCCTACTGTTATTTCCCAAATCTACACGGGTGTAATCCTGACGATCTTGCCACCAGTTTTATGAATTTCCTGGTAAGTCGCTGACAGCCTCTCAAAAGGTACATTGTATACTTGTACGCTACGGCGCACGGGTACTCTACTGCCAACTGTACCCGCTATGGCTTCGATGACAAACATCCGACTGTCACCTTGAGCGGGAGAAACTCCCAGCGTTCCAGCCGATCTGGAGCCAAAAGACAAGCCAGAGGGCGATGAAGGTGGTGTAATCCAGTTAGTTTGATTGCGAGATATTTGGGTTCTCAAGCGAGCATTACGCCGCCCATATTGCGAGTTATCGCTACTAGCCGCACCGCGATACAAAGCAAACATCCGAGGAAAGCCTACAGTCTTTTGACCGAGTTGAGATTGAAACCCGCGATGGAAAGGTACAACCCAATCGCCAAAAGCTGCATCGTATTCGGGACTATCTATGTAAGAATCAATATCTGCATCCAAGCCTTTTGAGGCATATAAATCGACATGGTAGGCAACTTCTGACTGGTCGTAGGGTGCGCGTCCTAATAAGTGCTTGTAGTTTAATTCGATAAAACGCCCCTGAGAATTATTGTGGAAAAAGCATTCTCGGTAAAACTTAGATTTTGCTAAAGTTCGCACGAATTGCCGCACTGTCGTTTTGCCATTGCGTAACAGCGATTCAGCGCTAGCAAACCTTTGGCTAGCATAGACTCCTTGTCGCCCGAAAACTTGCTCGTAAGCAGCCCGAAAGACTTTTTGTAAATCGTCTTCAGTCCAATTTTGTCGCAGCTCGACTTTTCCATCGGCGATCGCATCATTGACGAACTGAGCTATAACTGTTCCACTCATTTTTTATTCCCTTGATTTTGCTGATTACTAACAATTAATTGGTAATTGATAATTGGTGTTGAGAATTGGAAGCATTCCATTACCCATTACCTATTACCCATTACCAATTAGGCAAAAATCTATGTTGATGTTGTTTTAGCTCAAAGCGTTGATCGCGTAGTTGAGATAAGTATTGGCTTCACCAGCAGCATCGCCAGACAAACCATGATTGTCACGGACGAATTCTAGTGCAGCAATATACCAACTAGGAGACAAACCGAGGGCGCTGTTGAATTCTTTCAGTCCAGCGACAACATATTCATCTAAAGGACCAGTACCACCGACAACGCAGCAATAGCTAATGGTGCGAAGATAGTGATCGATATCGCGCACGCACTTCGATTTACCTTCGGGAGTGGAAGCGTATTGAGAACCCTGCATTTGAGTTGTGTAAGGAAACTTTTGATAAACGTGATTGGCAGCTGCTTCTGCCCATTTTTTCCCATTATTAGCAAAAGCTTTGGCTGCTTCTATACCTGCTTGAGCGCGATTGAAACGACCGAAAATTGCTTGCATTTCGGTATTACTAACATACGAACCACGAGCATCAGCAGCAGCGATCGCTTCAGTTAAAGGTGTCTTCATTTGTGAATTCTCTCCAAATTAATTAGTAAGTAATGAGTGATGAGTCGTGAGCCGTGAGTCGTGAAAAGAATTAATTGTAGATTCTGAATTCTTCTTTTCTTCTTTTCTTCTGACTCCTGGCTCCTGGCTTCTGATAAATTAAGCAACTGCACCAGCAGCGCGATCGAAGTAGCCAGCTACTTCAGACATCAATTGGCTGCAATCGCCGCGAGTAATGCCTTTGGGGTCATTGGCAATTGAAATTGCTGCATCTTTCATTTTTTTAATTCCTGAAGCGACTGCATCACCAGGAGTACCTAAAGCTTGGTAGGTTTCCCGCAGTCCGTTCAAACAGCGATCGTCCATGACGCTAGCATCTCCAGCTAATACGGAGTAGGTAACGTAGCGCAAAATAAAACCTAAATCGCGAATACAAGCAGCTTGGTTACGATGGTGGAAACAAGCACCACCAGGGTTAAATACTTCTGGTCTTTCGGCTACTAATGCGCGATACGCATTTGCCACAATTGTAGAAGCGTTGCTCGTCAGACGATTGACTACATCTAAACGCTTGTTGCTATCAGATACCATCGCCTGAAGTCCGTTCAGTTCATCACCACTCAGGTAAGAACCCTTGCGATCGGCTTGTTCGACTACGCGAGAAAAAGCGTCAAGCATTTTTTCAATTCTCCTAAATTTTATTGCTTCTATTTCTATCGGTGCGAGCGCACGGGAAAGCACAAACAAAACTTTGTCTCAGCCACAATATTTCTCTATACCAACAATAAGCTAATACGATAAATATCACTGATTAGCTATAAAGTATTTTGAGAAAATATCGTTGGAAACGAAAGTTTTATTCGCTATAAATTCCTCGTAAGTTTTTTATACAATGCGCTCGATCGCCAATTGGTTAAATAATATTAAACTGTGTAAAAATGCACTGAAAACTAACGAATTCATTTGCTCAAATAGCTTTCAGTTATCTGAAATGAAAATTGAGTTATATAACTTAATTGTTTCTGTCAAAACTTGATGTGATTTGACTAAGCATTTTTACAGATACATGCCTTGGCTCATCTAGTTTTGAGAGTATTAATGCTTACCAATGTTCAACTCAGTTTTATTGCGTTTTGTAAAGCTAAGTTAAGAAATCGTAGAAATATTTTTCAGTTTTTTCACTCTCATGAAAGATGGCGATCGCGAGAAAACATATCTGTAGGGGCGCACAGCTGTGCGCCCCTACAATTTACAATCAATGCGTAAATTATGTTTTTGCCTAACGAGAAATCGCCATTCTCCGCCGTAAGACTTCCAAAAGCGTGTTAAATTCTGCTGGAGGTGCTGCTGTCACCTCGATCGCCTCTCCAGTTACTGGGTGTTGTAGCGTGAGTCGCCAAGCGTGTAAAGCTTGTCCAGAAAGATTGACACCAACAGAACGCCCAGACCCATAAATCGGATCGCCCACAATGGGATGACCGATATGGGCGCTATGGACGCGAATTTGATGAGTGCGCCCAGTTTCTAATTGAAAATGAACTAAAGTATAGTTTCCTAACCTTTCTTTAACTTGCCAGTGGGTGATCGCTGCCCGTCCTCCCTTGTCTACAGGAACGATCGCCATTTTTTTGCGGTCTGTAGGATGGCGACCGATGGGCAAATCTACAGTTCCATTGGGCGATCGCGGCGCACCGTAAATAATACCCAAGTACTCGCGGCGGGCGGTTTTTGCCTTGAGTTGTGCTTGTAGGTGTTGTTGGGCAAGGTCAGTTTTGGCAATCGCGATCGCCCCTGTTGTATCTTTATCTAAACGATGGACGATGCCAGGGCGTTGCACTCCGCCGATGCCTGGTAAGTTGGGACAGTGGGCGAGTAAAGCGTTAACTAAAGTACCATCAGCATGACCTGGGGCAGGATGGACGACTAACCCCGCAGGTTTGTTAATTATGAGTAGCGAATCATCTTCGTACAGGATATCGAGGGGAATTGCTTCGGGTTTGAGTTCTAAAGGCTGAACGGCAGGAATTTCGATCCGAATGCGATCGCCTGTTTTCACCTCTGTTTTTTTTGCCGTGCAAACTGAATCGTTAATCTGGACGCAGCCTTGTTCGATCAACTGTTGCAGACGCGATCGCGACAATTGTGTAAGTTGTTGGGCAAGGTAACGGTCTAGGCGATCGTCACTGGCTGTTACCTGTAAATGAATTTCTGTCACGACTACTCTAAATCGATTCCTCTGCACTTCGCATTGTTAATTTTATCTAAGTCACCCTTCATTCATCTTTGAGCCAAGCAAGGGTGCAGGTTCGATTGTTAGAAAAGATACGGTGTATCAATTACTTTTTATCACAAAGGTTCATCTTTCTCCGAAATACAGCACTATAACAGATTTAATTTTGCATCGATGAATACAGAAATAACTATATGGCGATTTTTAGAGGCACGATAAATAACGACACGTTAACTGGCACTGTAGGCGACGACCAAATCTACGGTTTAGCTGGGGATGATACTTTGCAAGGCAATTCGGGTAACGATCGCCTTTACGGTGAAGACGGCAACGACTACCTCTATGGAGACAATAGTAGCGATCGCATATTCGGTGGGAACGGTGACGACCATCTTCAGGGGGGTGACGGTGACGACTACATCGAAGGAGGTGAGGGTAGCGACTATACAGAGGGTGGTAACGGCAACGACTATTTAGTCGGAGGAAATGAGAGTGAAGCCTTATGGGGAGACTCTGGAAACGACAAAGTTTTCGGTCAGAGTGGCAATGACTATATGCATGGAGGTGATGGCGAAGATTATTTAGAAGGCGGAGACGGTAGCGATGAGGTTTCAGGCGATAGCGGTAATGACAAGCTTTATGGCAATATCGGCAATGATTTTCTAGATGGAGGTGGCGATCGCGATATCTTAGAAGGCGGCGATGGTAAAGACTACTTGGTAGGAGGTGGAGGTAAAGACACGATATATGGTGGGGCTGGGGATGACTTTCTCGCTGGCGGTTACGATTCCGTGGTTGGTTTTGGTGGGAACGATTATATTGGTGGCAAAAACGACATCGATTTGTTATTTGGCGGTGCGGGAAAAGACACTTTTGGAATCGGTTACAGTACCGACGATGGCAATCCAACCACAGATGGTAGGCGAGATTACAGCTTAATTAAAGATTTCAATCCTCAAGAAGATACGATTCGGCTGAATGGCGCTAAAAGTAACTATATTCTGAAACCATCTCCTCAAGGTTTACCTCAAGGCACGGCAATTTATTTTGACAAACCGGGTAGTCAACCAGATGAACTGTTAGCAATTGTCGAAAACAAATCGGGATTAAAATTGAGCGATCGCTACTTTACTACCACTGCTGAGGATAGTTTTTACGGCACTGTGCAAGACGATTATTTTGACGCTGGGGTAGGAAACGACTACGTGAGGGCGTTTGACGGTAACGATACCTTGCTTGGTGGCGATAATGACGATTTCATGGTTGGCGACAAAGGCAACGATACCCTCTCAGGTGGTAATGGAAATGATTCACTTCTGGGAACAACTCCATTTAGTCCGATGGATTCAGATTTCGTCAGTGGCGGTCGTCCCAATCCGTCAGTTCTGGGCAAAGGGCAGATAGACACTCTTACTGGTGGTGCAGGCAAAGATAACTTTTGGTTAGGCGAGTCATTAAGTGGTAAATACTCTTCCTCTTATCGCTACTACGACGATGACAACGCTGCAACTGTTGGTAACAATGACTATGCGTTAATTACAGACTTTAACCCTCAAGAGGACAAGATTACATTAATCGGACAATCGACTGACTATCTGCTAAAAGCGACCTCTGGCAGTTTACCCATAGGTACGGGAATATACATCAATAAACCTGGAAACGAACCAGATGAACTCATCGGCATTGTTAAGGATATATCGCCAACAAAGCTAAATTTGGGCAATTCCTACTTTTTCTACACCAATCCCGAACCTATCTCTGTTCCAAGTTAAGACACGAGTAGGTCATACCATTTCACTAAAACTATGCTACAGAAGATCCCCCCTAGCCCCCCTTAATAAGGGGGGTTGGGGGGATCTCTTTTGTCGTAGTCAAAGAGTAAATTGGTATCAGTTATCAGCGAACAAAAGTTGTAGGGGCGGGTTTAGCAAGTATGTTCGCGGCTAATGACCAGAAATCTCGACCCAAAACCCGCCCGTACCGGGAAATTTTGAATTGAAATTTTGATAGCGGGTTTCAATTGGGTAAAACAGACGATCTGTAGGGGCGCACAGCCGTGCGTCCCTACAAATGTCACGTCAACGCGATTTTCTTCGATCGCTAATGAAAGTAACTATATTGTATTAAAAACTTTACTCTTAATTATAACACAAAATCGCAATCAATTGCTTCATGATATACAATTTACTGATACCATGAGCAACTATTTTAGAGATGGATTTAAAGTTAAGATTTTCTAGCAAGTCGCAAGAAATTTTTGTTATGTAGAAAGCTGTCAAGATTTAACCAGAACGGTTTTTCTACCTTTCAATCCAATTCAAAAATGCTAAAATAAAGAGGAAAGCAGCAGGTTAATTAGCATCAAGATTGACTCCAATAAATCGCTGCTAATAGCTTAATTTCACTTGCTTTTTCGTGAAAAAATTTGAGTTGGTCGAAGATTGATAATGGTAACGCAACTGAATCACTACCCAGCCGCGATCGCCCAAGCAGCCCAGAGAGTCAACGAACTGGACTCGCAAATTATGGCAGTTCAACAGCTAATTAGCCGTGAAGAAGGAAACGCCGATCGGCTATCGGCGTTCGATATAGACTTAAAAAACGACACTCAACGTAAGGCACGTCGCTTTGAAGTTCTGCTAACTCATCAAGAATATCAAACGGCAGTCAATACACTCATGCGACTGACGGCTGATAAAGCTAATGCGATCGCGCACTTAGAATATTTACGCAATCAATTTAGTGTTGCCAAACTAGAAGCAAGACTAGAAATTGCCAAGCAACTCACTGATTTTGAGTCGCGAGAATTAGTAGGTTTGTAAGAACAGTTATCAGTTATCAGTTATCATCACAAATAATCCATAAGTTGTTGGTCAGGAGTCACTGTCGCGCCTGGTCATCGATAACTAGTCACTGATTTAATTCTCGCTCCCAACCTTTCCATGACGCAAGTTACTTTAGAAGAAATTACTAAATTGCAGGTTGAATTGACAAATTATCCCAATGCTCTTGCTGCTTTGCAAGAAATAGAAGAGTGTGAGGGAGATTTAGAAGATGCAGCTATGGTACTAGCAATTCGAGCCGGACAGCAACCAGATATAGCAAATGCAGAGTGGTTATCGAGTTTGGCAAAGAAATGTCGTGCCTTTATTTGTCGCCAAGAATTGCGATCTGCGTTAGCAAATGAATCTTTTGCGCCAGTAGTAGAACAACTAACAGCAGCTAAAATCTGCCCTACCCTACTGGTAATGCCTGTTTTGTTATACGTTCAAAAACAAGGCGTGGATGAATTCTGTCAACCTCTCGATCCGGTAGCTTAAAAAAGTCAAAAGTCAAAAGGTAAAAGTCAAAATGAATTTCTTAGCGACTCAAAGTCCGTAAGAATCTTTGCATACTAGCGAAAATTCCTGGTTTTCTCGATCCAGAAGCATTAGCAGCTTCAGTTGAATTGGATTGACTCGTACCTCCGTAGAGAATGGCATCGATTTCATCGCCCATTGGTTTTGTTGGTTGTTCGGTAATTAACTGAAACTCTTCTTCTATTTCCCGCCAGATTTGCCATTCACCGGGGTAGGAACGGAATACGGAGATATTTTCGATGGGGCGCAAATAGTAGCAAGATTCAATATTATTGAGAAAGCGGGTGCGTAATTGTCTTCCAGCGTAACCAATCCCGACGATCGCTACATCTTCTAAACGAGGATTGAGCATCACCGTAGGACATGTAGCTAACTCGCACAACTTTTCTACTCGTTCGACTTCTACCGCAGAAGGCGAAATAAATAACAAAGCCTCATCTTCTGGTTCTATTTTTTCTTCCAGAGGCGATCGCGTGCCGATATCGACAATTTTAAATGGTACTTCTCCCCAATCCCGCCGTGCTAGCGCCGCCGCACCTGCATCGGGAAAAAACACCTTAAGTTGGGAGCCGAACTGAGTAAATTCTGCTAAAAATTGCTCGGCAACAGACATCGGTTTGAGTTCTGGGATCGCTAACTCCACTTGCAGGCGAGTATATCCATCCGCGATCGCTGCTGAAGTGGCTACTGCTGCTTGGGCGATCGCCTGTTCTAGCGTTTTGGGAAATTCTCTCATATGAAAGGGAGCAGGGGGGAGAAGAGAGCTGGGGGAGCTGAGGGAGCTGAGGGGGAGAAGAGAGAGTTGCAGAGCAACTACCAACTACCACTGATAACTGATAACAGTTAACTGTTAACTGATAACTGTAATTTTACAGGTATGAGGCGATCTAAAATTTGTTTCAGTACCGTTGCCGTCCAGTCAATATCGGCTGCTGTGGTTTCTCTACCTAGAGTTAAGCGAATTCCACTCAAAGCCGCAGCTTTGTCATATCCCATCGCTAGTAATATGGGACTGGGAGAAAGCTTACCACTATGACAAGCAGAACCAGCGCCGATCCCAATTCCCGCCAAATTCATTTGCCGCACGATAGTTTTCCCGCTGACTTTCTCGCCATCTGCACCTTTAATGTAGAAACTAGCGTGGTGCGGTAGACGTGACTGACGATCGCCTGTAGGGATGAGTTGAGGCACGTCAGCTAATTGAGCGAACAAGCGATCGCGCAATGACACCAAGCGCGATGTTTCCGTGGGCATTTCTTGAGCGGCGAGTTCTGCGGCAATGCCAAAACCAGCAATAATTGGTACTGCTTGCGTTCCCGATCGCAGTTTTGATTCTTGTCCGCCGCCACCTAGCAACGGTACTAACTCCACCCCAGGGCGAATGTAAAGCGCTCCTGCCCCTTGAGGACCGTAGATTTTATGACTGGAAAGAGATAATAAATCTATAGGTAGCTCTTGCAGATCTATAGGCAAGCGTCCAGCAACTTGGACAGCATCTGTGTGAAATAATGCCCCGTGGGAACGGGTAATCTTGCCCAAAGTCTCAATTGGTTGTAGCGTGCCAACTTCACTTTGACCGTAAACGATTGAAACTAAAACTGTATTCGGTTGAAGTGCTGCTTGCAAGCAATCGGGATTCACGCACCCGTTGCCATCTACTGGTAAACGAGTCACCTGCCAACCCCACCGTTCTAGTAACCTTGCTGGCTCTGCGATCGCCGAGTGTTCGATACTAGAAATAATCAAGTGCTGGGGACTACTATAGCGTTGAGCAACCCCCATAATTGCTAAGTTATCTGCCTCTGTACCACCGGAAGTGAAGATAATTGACTCGGCGTTACGGGCGTTGACTAAGCTAGCCACCTGCATTCTGGCTTGTTCCAACACCGTTGCAGCGCGTCCGCCCCACTCGTGCAAGCTAGATGGGTTGCCCCATTGTTGAGTTAACACTGCTTGCATAGTGGCGATCGCCTCTAAACGAGTCGGCGTTGTCGCGCTGTAGTCGAGATAAATCTGCATGGATGTCAAGAGAATATGTGGTGCGCGATGAATGGGGTGTGGGGTGTGGGGTGTGGGAAGTGTGGGAAGTGTGGGA